>CAXTFS010000089.1:0-11496 GCA_964243395.1 uncultured Acidobacteriaceae bacterium
TGCGGCATCTCGGCCAGCTCATACTGCTCAAGGGCTTGCTGCCGAGGCTGCTCAGTGCTGGGGGCAGTCTCCGTCATCTCTTCGAGCATACGGACCGGCTTCGGTGTGTCGCAGTCCCACTTTCGCACCAACCTCCGGACAGGAGTAACTGCCGGAACGTGACGTAACCATCCCTTCCGGCGGGATCATAGCCCGTCGGGGTCTCGTTCTAACCTCTTCATTTCAGGAAGCCTGCGCGTCTTTCCGTAGCTTGCGTTCCGGGCAGAATGACAGCCCCTGGGCAGCCTTTAGGCGACGAAGTGGTACGAATCGGCGCAGGCACCACGTTTGGTTCCAGATATCCACGCATTTCTTCAACACCGTCGGGAGAACCGCTTGCCCTGCGAAGGAGGGCCGCGCATACTCGGGAAAATGGATGTGCGCAAGTGCACCTCCAAGTACCTGCCGAGGAGCGGGCGCCGTGCATCAGTACCGACGCGAAGACGTTTTACGCATCCTTCGGCTTCCGGCAAACCAGTTGGAGCTCTGGGAGCGGGCTGGCCTGATTGAGCCCGCTGTGGAGTACGCCTTTGACGGGCTGGCGCAACTGCGCAAGCTGCGCGAGTTGGCTGCAACGCGGATCTCCGTCAAGAGCATCCGGCGCTCCGTCGATGCCATGCGGCAGGTCAGCGGGCTGGCCAATCCGCTCGCCGGCGCCACGGTTTCACCGAGGCGCGCCCGGGTCGTCTTTCGCCAGGGTGGCTCCCTGTTCGATCCGCTGGATGCACAGCTTGGCTTCGACTTCGCAGGCTGCGGCGGCAAGATGCCTACCGCCGTCCGTGCGGAGCGCGCGCTCGATCCGTTGCAGCTGCAGGAGATGTTTCAACGCGCCGTGCGTCTGGAGGAGCGGTCGGAGACCCTCGCCGAAGCCAAGGCGCTCTACCACCAGCTGCTGCAGACCGAGCCCAACCACGCCGCCTGCGCGATCAATCTGGGCACCATCTGTTACAACGAGCGCGACTACCTCAGTGCAGAGCGGCTGTACCGTCGCGCCACCGAGGCGGACCCGGAATACGCGCTCGCCTTCTTCGACCTCGGCAATGTGCTCGATGAGCAGGCACGGCTCCCCGACGCGATCGGGGCCTACAGGCGAGCGCTCGAGCTCGTCCCGCAATACGCGGACGCCCATTACAACCTAGCGCTGGCCTACGAGCGCATGGGCGAGGTGCGCAAGGCCCTGCTGCACTGGACCGCGTACACCCGCCTCGATGCCAGTGGGCCGTGGCACAGCCATGCGCGCACCCAGGCGCGGCGCATCCTGGCATCGGAGCCCCTGGCCATCGTCAGCCGGCATGGACGCACCATGCGCATTGCCGGATAGACGCGCCACGCCGGTCCGGGCATCGCTGGCACCCGGCGCGGTAAACTCCTCAGCACTGCCTCCAATTTAAGTCCCGGGAGATCCCCCCTGATGGCCGCGACGCCCGCCTTTCGCCCCTTTGTGCCTTCACATGAGAGCCGAAAGGAGTTATCGCCCCGCGCGTTGCTGCTGGGCAGCGTCTTTGGCGTGATCTTCGGCGCGGTCACGGTGTACGTCGGCCTGCGTGCGGGGCTTACTGTTGCGGCGAGTATCCCCATCTCGGTGCTCTCTATCTCCATCCTGCGGGCGTTCGGCCGGGCCACGATCCTTGAGAACAACATCGTCCAGACCACCGGCAATGCGGGCCAGTCGATCGCCTCGGGGGTCATCTTCACGCTGCCGGCGCTGATCTTCCTCGGCTTCGATCTGCAGAGCTTTCGCATCTTCGCGCTGGCGCTGTTTGGCGGCTGGCTGGGTGTGCTGTTCATGATCCCGCTACGACGGCAGCTGATCGTGGAAGAGCACGGCGTGCTGACCTACCCCGAAGGAGCCGCCTGTGCGGAGGTGCTGCAGGCCGGGGAGCGTGGCGGATCGTTTGCCAGCCGGGTCTTCTTCGGCCTTGGACTCGGCGGCCTGTACACACTGCTGCAGAACGACAACCTGCTCGGCCTGTTTCCTCCAACCCCGAACTACCAGCCGAACTTCGATCCCAACGGGCAGCAGATCCTGCGCGGCGCGGCGATCCGTGCCGATGTAACGCCCGAGTATCTCGGCGTCGGCTACATCATCGGGATCCGCGTGTCGGCGATCCTGCTGGCGGGTGGCGTCTTCTCGTGGCTGGTGCTCATGCCGGCCATCATGTTCTTCGACAAGCACCTCCCCGGCCCGCTCTACCCGGGCACGGTGCCCATCAACGAGATGAGCCCCAGCGATCTCTGGAAGACCTATGTGCGGCCCATGGGTGCGGGTGCGGTGGCAGCCAGCGGTCTGATCACCCTGCTGCGCACCGCGCCGACCATTGTGAGCGCTCTTACCGCGGGGTTCGGCAAGATGGGCAAGGCGCGCGCCGAGGCCGCTCATGGCCGCACCCGTACCGAGCATGATCTGCCCATGAGCGTGGTTGCCGGCGGGAGCCTGGTACTTGTGCTGCTGATGTTTCTGTTTCTGCAGTTCAAGCCGGTGCCGGGCGCACAGGTCGGGGCTTTGGCAAATCTCGCCGCCGCGCTCCTCGTGGTGGTCTTCGGGTTTCTGTTCGTGACCGTGAGCTCGCGCATCGTGGGCATCGTTGGCTCCAGTGCCAGCCCGGTCAGCGGTATGACCATCGCCACGCTGATGGCCACCTCGGCGATCTTTCTCGTGAAAGGCTGGACGGCCCCCGCCTTCGGCGCGCTCGCCATTACGATCGGCGGCATGGTGTGTATCGCGGCCTCCAACGCCGGCGACACCTCGCAGGACCTGAAGACGGGGTATCTGATCGGCGCTACACCCTGGAAGCAGCAGGTCGCCGTGATGGTTGGCGTCATCGTGAGCATCTTCGCGATCGGGCCCACGCTGACCGCGATGAACAAGGGTTTTGAGAGCTTCCAGCGGCTGCAGACGCCGCGTGCCGTCAGCCTAAGCGCGTTGCCGGACGGTGTGCAGGACCAGGGTCGCTTTACGCGCGATAACCTGACGATCACACCGCACTCGCTCGCCAGGGCCGAATCGGGCAAGACCAAGGAAGTTGTTTCCAATGCGCGTCACCTGATCCTCTTAAACGCCATCGGATCGTCGCAGCTGGAGGACGGCAAGTATCTCTATAACCCGGACACCGGTCGCATCGAGATCCAGTGGGTGCAGGGCATTGGCAGCGAAAGCGCCGCCGCTCCGCAAGGCCGATTGATGGCCACGGTCATCAACGGCATTCTCACCCGCAAGCTGCCCTGGAGCCTTGTGCTGCTCGGCGTCGCACTGGTGATCGGCATCGAGCTGCTCGGGATACGCTCGCTCACGTTTGCCGTCGGCGCGTACCTCTCCATAGGCACAACACTCGCGATCTTCTGCGGCGGCTTTGTGCGCTGGATGGTCGATCGAGCCATGCTCCGCGCGGGAGCAGGGCAGGCCAGCGGTGCGGATGGCGAGATCTCTTCCGGAAGCCTGTACGCCTCGGGGTTGATCGCTGCCGGCGGCATCATGGGCCTGGTCGGCGTGGCTTCAAAGATCTACCAGGATGTGTCGGGCCACACCGTTCCGCAGTTCTCACCGACCAACCCCCTCTACAAGGACTGGGTTAGCGTGGTGATGTTCGGCTTGCTCGCCTTCAGCCTGTTCTACTTCGCTCGTAAACCCGTCGAAAGCGATGCGGTATTGCCGGTGGACGAACCGTAGCCTCTACGGCGTTCCCGCGTCACTCATGTCGCCGCCGCCAGGGGTCGGTGCCTTGCTGAGCGCGGTGTTGGCGGAAGGCTGTTCCGTCCACATGCCGGGCGTGACCGTCTGTGCATCAAGACCGGGCTTCCATTTGCCCTGCTTCTCATAGGCGATCCAGTCGAAGAGAACGAAGTCCGGCTGGATGGCAAGCAGGGTAGCCAGGTAGCGCTTCGTAGTCAGCAGGGATTCCGCCGCGCCCCGTAACGGCCGGCTGCGGCGCAACGAGCCCGGCAGTTGAGGCACGGAATACACCGCGAGATGCAGCTCTGGATGGGCGTGCCCGTAGGTGTCAACGATGCGTGCAAGTTCCTTCGGCGTCGTCATGTCCAGGTCGCCAAGACGATTGCGATGCACCAGTTCGGGGGGCAGCACAAGCCGCAGCAGATCCGCCGCAAAGTCCGCACAGTTGTGGCGACCCAGCGTGTACGCCCGATGATTGGGCTCATCGTTTAACCGCTGCAGAACAGCCGCATCCTGCGCGGGCGTTGTGTCGATCTCATACATCAGCAAACGTCGGTCAAATGCCGAGCCGATACCCTCTTCCCAATCCCCGTAGGGTGGAGCTTTGGTGTCGCCGTGCCGGCCCACACGATCCGGAACCACATTAAGGAGGTTCTCGTTGCGGTAGCGCGCTCGAATTTCGCTCTCGATGGAAGCCGTGATGTACCCGGGAACATTCGCCGGATCCGATGATCCATACAGAAACACCGGCAGCGGAAAGGCCATCCAGTCAAGCTCCGGGTGGCGCAGATCGTGGTATCGCGAGATCACCGCACCCGGTTCTCCGGCGCGGCAGGGCCGCAGGTGAATTGCCGTCTCGACACACAGGTTCGACACGTAGATACCAGCGTGGCCCTGCGGCATCATTGTGCCAAAAGAACCAAAGGGCTCGCCCACGACCAACGCCATGCGCGCCTGTGCCGGTCCCGCGGTGAACAGGAGCAGCAAGGAGGCGATGCAGGAGGCAAACAGATGTCGGCTCGAGTACGTCATTGGGTGAAAGGGATGTCAGCTCCTATTGTCTCTGATGGTGCGCGTTACGCGTCGAAGAAAGCGGGGGAACTCTTTGACTTCGATCGTCACACTAGCCATGGAGGAAGATGCACAGCATTGGTTTGATGCGCAGCGGGAGGCTCACTTCCCGTCGGCCTTGAACCACGTTCCAGCGCACCTGACCCTGTTCCACAGCTTGCCCGGCAACGCGACCACGCGCGGCATCCTCAGCGAAGCGGCAGCGCGTCAGCGGGCGTTCACGATGCGGATGGACGGCGTGCGCTCCATGGGACGTGGCGTTCTGTACACGCTCACCAGCCCGGACTTGATGGCTCTGCACCGTGAGTTGGCGGCGGGCTTCGTGAGCTTCCTAACGCCGCAGGACAAACAGCCGCTGCGCCCGCATGTGGTGGTGCAGAACAAGGTGGAACCGGCGGAAGCCAAAGCCCTGCTGGCACAGCTGCAGGCCGGGTTTGTCGCTCGGCAGGTAGGCGCCACGGGGTTGCTGTGGTGGGAGTACCTGGGCGGCCCGTGGAAGCTGCTCGACCGCTTCGATTTCGCGGTCTAGGCAAACAGAAAGGCCCGTGCGAGGTGCACAGGCCTTTTATTTGCGCCGATGGGCTTACAGCTCGAGAATGATGGGCATGATCAGCGGCTTGCGATTCGCGTTCTTCTGCAAAAAGCGCTTGAGGTCCCCGCGAATCTTGTCCTTCATCACGCCGTAGTCGCGACGCTCTTCTTTGCTCGAGCCCTCCAGCGTGCGGGAGACGACGTCGCGTGCGTTGCGCAGCAGGTCAGGGTCCTCCACCGCGAAGCCACGTGTGGTGATCTCCGGCAGACCTTCTACTTCGCCCGTGCTCTTGTTGATCGCGATGATGGGCAGGAAAATGCCATCGCCGCCCAGCTGTTTGCGGTCCTTGATGACGACATCCTGCACCACGTCGGCGGTCGAGTTGTTATCGATGCAGACGCGACCTGTGGTGATTTTGCCGGTCTTTTGTGCCGATTTCGAGTCCACCGTCAGCACGTCGCCGTCTTCCAGCAGCAGCACCTTCTCCGGCACGCCGGTGGCGGCGGCAAGCTCCGCGTGACGCTTCAGGTGGCGGTAATCGCCATGAATCGGGATGAAGAACTTGGGCCGCACAAGATTGATCATTAGCCGCAGCTCTTCCTGCGAGCCATGGCCGGAGACGTGGATCAGCCCGTGCGTTCCATCGTCGTTGATGACACGAGCATCGCGGCGCTCCAGGTGATCGATCACGCGATAGATCGCCTTCTCGTTGCCAGGGATGATGCGCGAAGACAACACCACCGTGTCGCCTGCATCGATCTTCGCAAAGCGGTGATTGTCGACCGCCGCGCGCGACAGCGAGCTCATCGGCTCACCCTGCGTACCGGAGATCAGGATGCAGAGCTTGTCGGCAGCATGGTCCTTGATCTGCCCAGGGTGAATGATCAGCCCTGCGGGCGGCTCCAAATAGCCGAGGTCCTGCGCAATCTCTGCACTGTTATCGATGGAGCGGCCGATCAACGCGACCTTGCGTCCGTGCTTGTGTGCGAGCTCCATGGCGATGCGGATGCGGTGGATGGACGACGAGAAGCAGGAGAAGAAAAGCTTCTTGCGGGTGGCCGCGAAGATGTCGTCCAGCCGCGGCCGTACGGCCTTTTCGCCGGGGGTGAAGCCGGGGCGGTCGACGTTGGTCGAATCCTGCAGCAGCACCAGAACACCCTGCTTGCCGAGATCGGCAAAGGCCTGCAGATCGAAGGGGTGACCGTCGGGAGAGCTGAGATCGATCTTGAAATCGCCCGTGTGCAGCACCGTGCCGACGGGCGTCGTGACGGCAAGCGCCACGCAATCCACCAGCGAGTGCGTCACACGGATCGGCAGGATGTTGAACGGGCCGAGCGCGAAACGTTGGCCGGGCAGGATCTCGATCAGCTCGGTCTTGTCCAGCAGCCGATGCTCTTCCAGCTTGCCTTCGACATAGGCGAGCGTAAACTCGGTGCCGTAGACGGGGACGTTCAGCTCGGAAAGGATCCACGGCAGGCCGCCGATGTGATCCTCATGCCCGTGGGTGAGCACGATGCCGCGCACCTTGGAGCGGTTTTCGATGAGATAGCTGATGTCCGGGACGACGATGTCGACCCCGAGCAGCTCTTCTTCAGGAAACATGAGTCCAGCGTCGATCACAAGGATGTCGTCGCCGAAACGGAGAGCAAGGCAATTCATGCCGAACTCCCCAAGTCCGCCAAGCGGAATAATCTGCAATTTATCTAATGCCATGGATCTTCAGTTTAGCGCAGGCCCAGTGCAAGTGGATTTAGCCGTGGTGCAGAGCGGCTGTGCGCTCCGCCTCCGTACTCAGGAGATGAGCCGCTCGAATCTTCCGTTTGAAGACGAATCCGTGAATCGTCTGAAACAGCCCGATCGCCATGAAGGCGAAACCAGCGTCCCCCGCGTTGTCCGGCGGCAGAAGGAAGGCTGCGACACAACAGAGGACGCCGCCCATGGCGTTACCAATCTCTTTCCACAGGTAGGACATCGTCAGGCTGCGCTCCACCTCATTGAGGTGCAAGGCCTGACGTTGTCTCCACGCGTTCCAATACAGCGCCGCCAGGCAGCCATACGTGGCCGCAAAGCCCGCGCCGTACACCACCATCAACTCACGTACCTGCAACGTCGAAGAGAAGACATGATGGGTCTCCTGCGAGGGCAGAAACTGATTCACAACAAGCGTGAAGAGGAACTTCAACGGATAGACATAGAACAACACAGTGAAAAGAAGCAGGCAGTTGATTGAGACCGTGCCCGCATCGTGCAAACCGTAACGCCGGAAGAATTTGAAGTGTGCCCACCAGACCAGCAGAAAGAAGCCAAAGCACACCGCAAAGGGCAAAAAGCCGAGAAGCGTGCGGTGCAGCTCATCGAAGGTCCGTGGAACCTCAAGGGAGACCACCAGCAGCGTGAGCGCAAAGCCGAAGACCACGTCGGAAAAGCCGTCCACGCGCGACATGCTTGTGCCCCGCAGGCGGAACCCGTCCTTTGCAATGTGTTGATGAAGTGCCTGCATGTGATGTGGACAGCGTACCAGCCCGGCCAGGCCCACCGCCCTAGATCGCTCGCAGCAAACGCACCGGCAGCAGGAAGATCGCGGAGATCAACTCAAGCACCCGGTGCACGGCAAACCCCACCAGCCGGAACGGCAGCAAAACGAGCCACACGAGCGGGTAGAGGATCAACGCCAGCAACGCCGCGGGCCAGTAAATCACCAGTAACAGGCAGAACAGCAGAAGCTTCACAACAGGTCCCCCTCTGTGTCTACGCAGGCCTGCCGCCGGCGGTTCCATTGCCTGGCTCAGCGCAGCAAATCTTCAAGCGTGGTCGACAGATCGGTCTTTTCATCGCGGTACTTGACGATGATGGGCGTGTAGACCGAAAGTCCGAATGCCTTGCCCTGACCGTTTGTGATGGCCCGTGAGCCCGGCACGACGACCGCGCCGGCTGGGATGATCAACGGCTGCTCGGGTGTGGCGCGCAGGACGGTGTTGTTGGGCAGATCGAAGACCGGCGTTCCCCGCGTGAGCACCGTGCCCGCGGCCAGCACGGCTCCCTGCCGAACGATCGTGCCCTCGTAGACGCCCGTGTTGCCGCCCACCAGCACATCGTCCTCGATGATCACCGGCGAGGCGTTTACCGGCTCCAGGACCCCCCCGATCTGGGCCGCAGCAGACAGGTGCACACGCTGCCCGATCTGCGCACAGGAGCCGACCAGCGCGTGCGAGTCGATCATGGTGCCTTCGCCGACATACGCGCCGACGTTGACGTAGGCGGGCGGCATGATCACGACGCCTTTGGCCACATACGAACCCGCTCGTACGGAACTGCCGCCCGGCACGAGCCGTACCCCTTGCTCTGGGGTGAAACGGCGCGCCGGGTAGGTCGCTTTATCGACAAAGCTGAGCGCCGTTGCACCGGTAGCTTCGCCGCCGTTCATGCTCTGCAGCGAACCCAGGCGAAACCCGAGCAGGATGCCGCGTTTCACCCAGGCATTCACGCGCCAGCCGGTCGGCTGTGCAGGATCCGGCTCGGCAGAGCGCAGGGTCCCCGCTTCCAGGGCGTCGCGCAGCTGTTGAAACGCCAGGAGCGCCTCGGGGTTGCCGACGGCCTCCGGACCAAGGGAAAAGAAATGCTCAACGGTTTGCTCGAGGGTCTGTTGCGAAGTCATGTTCTGGGTCGATTGTATCGACGCGGTCGCGCCGAAGTCCGGACCCTAGAACACGCGCAGCTTTGGCTCGTGCTGCGGCTGATCGAACAGCAGGCCAAGCTCGCCCAGGATGCGCTCCAGCTTGCGCCGTGTGGCGATCGTGACGGGCACCATGGGCAGACGCAGATTTTCGTTGCCGCGCCCCAGCAGCGTCAGCACCGCCTTGATCGGCGCGGGGCTTGGCTCGGTAAACAGTGCCTGCATCAGCCGGAAGTATTGCCTGTTCGTGCGCCGGGCCGCGATCCAGTTGTCGGTCAGTGCCGAATCAACGATGTGCGACATCTGCTGCGGCAGGGCGTTGGACGCCACCGATACCAGACCGACACCACCGACGGCCAGCGTGGGCAGGCAGAGCACATCGTCGCCCGCAAAGACGCGGAATGAGCGCGGCGCCTGCGTGATCAGCGAGGTGATCTGCGTCATCACCCCACTCGATTCCTTGATGCCGATGATGTTGTCGATCTCCGCAAGGCGCAATACCGTGTCGGGCTCAAGATTCGCGCCGGTGCGCCCCGGGATGTTGTACAGCAGGATCGGCAGATCGACGGCTTCGGCAATCGCCTTGAAGTGCTGGTACTGTCCTTCCTGGCCGGGGCGGTTGTAGTAGGGATTGGCCGTAAGAATGCCAGTCAGCCCCGCAACGCGAGCGAGCTTCTGCGCGTTCTCTACCGCCTGGTGGGTGCTGTTGTGCGTCGCGCCCGCGAACACGGGCACGCGCCCCTTCGCGGCAGCCACGGTGACCTCGATCACACGCAGCCATTCGCTCTCGCTTAACGTGCTCGCTTCGCCGGTGGTCCCGGCGGGGATCAAAAACGAGATGCCATTGGCGATCTGCCAGTTGACATGTGCATGCAACGCCGGTTCGTCCACCCCGCCGTCGGGGCGGAAAGGCGTCACAAGTGCGGTACCGCAGCCCTGCAAATCCATACCGGGATGAGTTTAGCGCGGATCGTGAAGGGTGGGTGTTTGCTGTTGTGGAACTAGACCCAGTCGCCCCGGCGCATGAGCGGCTCCCGCGTTCCATCCGGCTTGAGACCATCCACATGCACCGCCGGTCCACCGATCATCCAGTCCACGTGAATCAGACTCTCGTTGGCGCCCAGGGCCGCCAGTTCCTCATCCGTCATCTTCTCGCCGCCTTGCAGGCAGGTTGAATAGGCCTGTCCCAGCGCGATGTGCGACGCGGCGTTCTCGTCAAACAGGGTGTTGAGGAAAAGGATGCCGGACTGCGCAATGGGGGAGCTGTGCGGCACAAGGGCCACCTCGCCCAGCCGTCGCGCTCCCTCGTCGGTGGAGATCAGCTTGTTCAGCGCCTCTTCGCCTGCGCTCGCGGTGGCTTTCACGATGCGTCCATCCTCAAAAACACAGCGGATGTTCTCGATCATGGTGCCTTGGTGCGAGAGTGGCTTCGTTGCCGAGACCACACCTGATACGCGGTCCTTGTGCGGCGTCGTGAAGCACTCCTCTGTGGGGATGTTCGGCTGGCAGAAGACGCCGTTGCCGGCCGTTGTGCCCCCACCCGCCCAAAGATGCTGATCCGCCAGGCCGACCGTGAGGTCCGTCCCGCCATCATCGGTGTGGAAGTGCAGCGAGTGAAAGCGCTTGGCGTTCAGCAGGTCGACGCGTTGCTTCAGATTGCGGCCATGAGCGGCCCATTCCGCCACGGGATCGTCCGAGGTGATGCGCGAGGTCCTGAAGATCGCGTCCCACAATTTGCCGATCGCCAACTCCGGCGGATCGTGCGGAAAGACCAGCGAAGCCCAGGCTGGTGTGGCGCTCGCTACGATCGTCCAATTGATTTCGTGCCGCGTGATCAATTCCATCGCGGGCTTGTTTGCCTTTGAGGCCGCAACGTTGGCCCGCGAGACCTTGTTTGGATCTTCATGCGCCAGCAGCGCTGGATCGGCCCCGGAGATGGCCATGCGCGCGGCGCCCGACCGGAACGCCGTGGCGACGCCGTCCTGCAGCCACTTGGGCGCATAGTCAAAGGAGCTATCCGGCGCGTGCTGATAGCGGGCCAGGACGATCGCATCATCTGAGAGCAGGGCTGTGACCAGCTTTGCACCCGCCCGGTAAGCCTGCTCGACGATACGGCGCACCAGCGGCAGCGCGTCCGTAGGGGCGGTGAGCACCAATTCCTGACCGGGCTGCAGGCGGAGTCCTACCTCGACGGCGACCTGGGCAAGCCGGTCCAGTTTGTGTTCGAAGCTGAGATCGTTGAACGGTGGCGCGGCCAGGGTCACAGGAGACATTAAGGGTAGTTTACGTCGACGGACCCCCTCGCGTTACGACAGCGCAAGTTTCTCGAAAATGTCTCGAAAGTCGTAGACCCCGGGTTTGTTCGCCGCGAGCCACTCCGCGGCCCGGACAGCCCCCTCCGCATAGGGCCGGCGCGAGTGCGATTCGTGGGTGAGCAGAATTTTGTCTCCCGGTCCGGATGCCTCCAGCACGTGCACACCCATCCGACTGCCGCCACGCGGCAGCAAGGGC
>CAXTFS010000090.1:0-11069 GCA_964243395.1 uncultured Acidobacteriaceae bacterium
ACTTGAAGGTTTCCGGGTCATACATCCACATGGGGTGCGGGTTACTGGCAAACAGCAGCCGGTACTGCTCACTGGCCAGCTCCACCGACCGGATCTCCTCCTCAAGCAGCGTCAGGATCATGCCTGCTGCGACGAAGTACTTGGGTAGATTCCAGATCTCCGGGTGAACGGCAACATGCGGCGCAAGACGGCCCAGCAGGGCGGCAGTGATCCAGACCGCGCCCCAAGCAATGGCGCCCGCGCTGGTTGTCGCCGTTCCAGCCGAGAAGCGCGAGCGCCCAAAGCTCAACAGCACAGCGTTGAGGCCGAAGCATTGCGTCAGGACGACCCACACGACGATGTCATCGCTTCTGGCCGGCAACGACGCTGTAAGCCAAATGGCGCAACCGGCAATGACCAACAGCAGGCAGGCCAGCTGGAAGTGCCGAGCCCGATACCACCGCAGTGTCACAAACAGCATGGAAGCGGTGCTCAGGTAGGCGCACACGACCGCGGCTGGAAACCAGGCGTCTGACAACAACGCAAACAGTATTGCGCCTAGCCAAGGCAAGCCCAAAAGACAGGCGATCGCCACCCGACGGCCATGGGTTTTGTGGCTTTCCTGACGGGAAAGAACGAAGGCGACTCCACAGAGGATCAAGGTGCCCAGCGCACCGGCCCCCTGCGCGATCTCACCCACGGCCGAGTGCATATGGCCCGCCATCACTGCGAAATGCAGCAGGATGAAGAACCAGCCGGCCATCCAGAACCGTACAGTCGCGGTGCTACGCTTCCGGTAGACGGAAGCGAAGAGCAGGAAGACGAAGCCGGATGCGAGGAGGTCGATACAGCTCTGCACGTGCACTCTCGACGATCGGAAATCTTAGTGACAGGTGGGTAAGTTTACCCCAGGTGAGGGCCGACCCTGACGTACAGAAGTTGTAGCGGTCGGTTAAATTCAGCAGAAAAGGGTAGCTCCCGGCATCCTCAGCCCTGGCTGCCAGCCTACGCTGGCCTGCAAGGACGAACGGAACCTCCGCGCGGACAAGCCCTCCCGTGCTACACCGGATGAGCCACACGGTGCCCCTGCTACGACGGACACCGCACAAGAGGCCTGGAGCAGATTTCGTGAGGCGTTCTCACCTTGTTTGGCCGATCGTTCTGACCCTGATCGGGCTGACTCTGGTCCTGATCCTCGCCGTGAGTCTGGTCGGGGCCAGGCTGTATCGGCAACGGCATCCGCCCCACCTGACGTTGCCCGTCGCCGCGCTGACGTTGCCGGCCGATGGAGCCGAACACCGCGCCTTTGCCTTGCCGCTCCGCGCAGCGCACATCGGTGTAGCTGACATCACGTTGACCGGCGTGCCCGCTCGCCTGCTCTCCGCAACGGAAGGCGACGCAACGGTTCAGGTCAGGTCTCCGGTGAACCCGGGAACGGCGCGGCTGGTGTTCGGCTACAGGGGAACGCACCCGGTCGTGCCCGTTCACTTCGTGCTGGATACGGCCGATCGCTTCAACGATGGCACGCCGGACTCTCTGCGTCTCCATACCCCGGCCGATCGCGCTGCGTTCCGGGGGTGGTTCACGGCGCTGGCGGAGGACGCGGCGGCCCTTCCGCCGGAGCGCCTGCCGCATGAGATCGATGACTGCGCCGCGCTGCTGCGCTGGTGCTACCGCGGTGCATTGCATGCGCACGATGCGTCCTGGCTGGCCACGGTACCGTCCCTTCCATCGACGGCAATGGCCTCCGTGGCGCAGTACACCTATCCGTTGACACCGCTTGGGGCCAATCTCTTTCGGGTTCGCTCCGGGACCTACGCCGGCACGGATGCGACCGACGGCACCTTTGCCCAGTTCGCTGATGCCCGGACCCTCTTGGGGCTAAACACCCACTTTGTCACACGGGACGTGGGGGCAGCACGGGCGGGCGACCTGCTGTTCTATCGGCAACTGGAACAGAACTCACCGTTTCACTCGATGATCGTTACGGCGACGAGCCACTACGGGACCGGGACGAGCCACGGCTGGGCGGTCTACCACACCGGTCCGATCGGACGTGGGCCGGGCGAGATGCGTCGCGTGGCGCTCGACGATCTGCTCCACCACCCCGATGTTCGTTGGCGGCCAGTTTCACAGAACTCCAACTTCCTTGGCGTGTATCGTTGGAACATTCTTCGAGAGGACCTTCGATGAGACCGCGCGTTGTCTCACTGCTCCTGTTCGCGCTGCTGGCAGCGTCCGCCGCGCTGGCCCAGGATGCTTCCGTCTCGTTCAATCTCAGCACCAGTAAATCCTTTGCACCCGGCGAGCAGCCGAAGATCCATCTCTACACACACAACGTCGACGCTCTGGAGTTCCGCGTCTACCGCGTAAACGACCCAGTCAAGTTCATCGAGAACCTGCGCGAACTGCATTCCTTCGGACCCGAAGCCAGCCTGCTGGATCATGAGCAGATCGACGAACGGACGTGGCTGGAACGGTTCCATGACTGGAAGAACAACCTATGGGAGAGCATCCGGCAGTTCTTTCGCGGTCAGTTCTCCCATGAGGCACGCGGCGCGCTCCGCAGGAAGCAGAGCACGATGACGCGTGGCAGCCGCGTCCTCAGCGAAGCCGAATTTGCGCAGATTCCCATCCTCAACCAAGGGCAGCTCGTCGCGCGCTGGCGTCAACTTGTGCCCTCCACCTACGTCTCCGATGCCAATGATCTCGCCATCTCCAAGCTGAATGCGGGCCTCTATCTTCTGGAGGCCACAGACGGCCGTTTCAAGGCCTACACGCTGGTGATGGTGACGGAGATGGTCCTTGTTACCCGCACCACGTCAGGATCGGTTCTCGGCTATGTCGTCGATCGTGTGACGGGTGAGCCGATCGCCGGTGCAAAGGTCGACGCCGGCTTCGGCCAGCAAGCCGTGGCTTCAGCCATCACGGACGCGCATGGCATTGCCGAGCTGGCTGTACCCGGCGAACACTCCGCGAATGACAACTTCTGGGTTGTTGCGGGCAAGGGCGATCAGTTTGCTGCGGCAACCCCGGGTACATGGGCTCTGACCGCAACCGAAAGCGGCAAGTACGCCGGGTATGTCTTTACGGAGCGGCCTGTCTACCGGCCCACCCACACGGTGCACTGGAAGGCCATTCTTCGCGAGCATAACGGCAACACGTTAACCCTGCCCCAGGCAGGCAGCGTGCACGTCACCATCTCCGACGAAAGTGACAAGGCCGTGTTCGACAGCAAGCTGCCGCTCTCCGCGAACGGTGATGTGGCCGGCGACTTCCTTCTGCCGAAAGACGCTTCACTCGGCTACTACTCCCTCCGCATCGGCGACGCGACGGACGCCATCTCTGGTGGTTTCCACGTTGAGGACTATCGCAAACCGGAGTACCGCGTTGAGGTCGCAGCCAGGGGGAAGCGGGTACTCGAAGGGGCCACGATGCCCGTGACCATCGATTCGCGTTACTTCTTTGGCGAACCGGTTGCGAACGCCAAAGTGAAGTACCGGATCTACCACGAGCAGCATTACTGGTGGGGTGAGTCAGAGGACGATGCCAGTGACGGCTCAAGCAGCGGCGACAGCACGGATGCCGATGCGGAAGACACCGCGAGCGATGTTGGCGGCGGAGGCGATGAGCAGGCGGAACAAACAGGCAAGCTCGATGCGAACGGCACCTTGGTCATCCAGGTGCCCACCACGGTAGACAAGCGAGGCAAAGCTCACCCGGATCTCGACTACACCGTGGAAGCCGGTGTGACCGATGCCGCCAATCGCGAGATCACCGGACGTGGGCGCTTTCTTGCCACGTACAGCACCTTTCGGGTTAACGTGGAGCCCGTCAGCTACGCTGTGCGCGCGGGTGAAGCGGCAAAGTTCCGTGTGACGGCTGTCGATTACGACGACAAACCGGTCAGCACACGCGTCCACGTTCAGCTCGTGTTCCATCACTACGCCGACGGCAAGACCGAGAGCACCGTCGGAGCTGCTGTCGACGTCACCACCGACGCCGGTGGCCACGCCACCGGCGAGCTCCCTACCGGCAAGCCGCAGGGCAGCAGTGCCGACATCGAGGCCACAGCCTCCGCCGTGCAGCCGGGCACGCGCGACCCGGAGGCGGAGAGCTACCTGTGGATCATGGGTGCGGGTGAGCAAAGCTTCGGCGACAGTTCCGGGAGCATGCAGATCATCGCGGACAAGAAGACCTATGCACCCGGTGACGTTGCGCACCTCAGCATCGTTTCGGAGGCGAGTGGCTACGACGCGCTCGTCATCGTGCAGGGCTACACCGTCGGAAAGCGCGAAGCGATGCACACCGACGGCCGCACACTCTCGTTCGATCTGCCCATCAACGCGGACTCGCAACCGAACGTTACGGTCGACGCACTCTTCATCAAGGACAGCACGCTCTACCAGGCCTCCAAGGTTCTCAAGGTGCCACCGACGCAGCAAGGGCTGCAGGTGGAGATCACGCCGGCCAAGGACGTCTTCCAACCGCAGGCCAGTGCCACCTACGATCTCGTAACCAAGGACTTCGCCGGCAAACCTGTCAGCGCCGATCTCAGCTTCGGCGTCGTCGATGAAGCCATCTACTCACTCTATCCCGACACCAGCGGCGACATGGTGCGGCGCCTCTACCCGCAACGGAACGTCCAGTCGCAGATCGATTCATCGCTCGACTATTACTTCAGCGGAGAGGCCGGCGACAAGTCGCCGATGCTCGCCAGACGCGACGCCCGCTACCGTCCGCAACTCGCGCAGGTAAAGCCCGGCAACGAAGAGAAGCCCAGGGTGCGCAAGGCCTTCCCTGACACCGCCTTTTGGCAGGCTCAGGTGCACACCGATGCTGCCGGCCATGCGCGCGTCGCGTTCGCGTATCCGGACTCGCTCACGACATGGCGCGCCACGGTACACGCCATCACACCTGACTCGAAGGCGGGTTCGGCGATCAATCGCGTGCTCGTGCGCAAGGATGTTCTCGTGCGCATGGGAACGCCTCGTTTCATGCTGAAGGGCGACGAGATCACGCTGCCTGTCATCGTGCACAACTACCTTCCGGATGCCAAGCAGGCCAAGATCTCACTTCAGGTGCAGGGGCTTGATCTGGTGAGCGGCACGCAAGCGAGCGTGAGTATCCCGAGCAAGGGTGAGGCCACCGTGCTTTGGCGGCTGCGCGCTTCGCAGATCGGGACGGCCAGGCTGACAGCCTCTGCGATCACGGACACCGAATCCGATGCACTTGAACTCAGCTTCCCGGTGGAGCCGGCGGGTGTCGCGAAAACCATCGCGAAGAGCGGCGCTATCGCTGCAACGGCGTCGCAGGCCACGGCCAACATCACCTTCCCCACGGACACCGACGCTGCCGCGCACTCGTTGAAGATCGAAGTAAGCCCATCCATCGCGGGTTCGCTCTTCTCCGCTCTGCAGTACCTCACCAGCTTCCCGTACGGCTGCACCGAGCAGACAATGTCCAGCTATCTGCCGAACGTCGTCGTTGCGGAAACGCTACGTCGTATCAACGTGGACGCGCACGTGGATCAGGCGGACCTGCGTGCCAAGATGCAGGCCGGCCTCGCGCGCCTGAAAGACTACCAGCACGATGATGGCGGCTGGGGCTGGTGGAAAGAGGATGAGAGCCGCGTCTACATGACCGCGTACGTTGTCGGCGGCCTCGGTCGCGGAGAGCGTATCCTGCCGCTCGATAGTGAGAATCAGGGCATGCTGCAGCGCGGCACCGGTTACCTGAGGAAGGCGCTTGCCGAGCACCCGCGTATGCGTCCCGAGTTGCGTGCCGCCGTGGTCTTCGCGCTTGCCCAGGCCGGCGACAAGCAGCTTGGCCCCGCCCTCGACACGGAGTGGTCACGGCGGAAGGATCTGCAGCCGGAAGCGCTCGCGATGACCGGCCTGGCGATGCTCGAAACCGGCGACGGTCGCGCGAAGGACATCGCCAAGCTGCTCGAAGGGCAGGCCCTGCACGATGGCGAGCTCACCTTCTGGAAGGGCTCCTATGTTCCGCTGCTCGACGCCGAGTACAACAACGATGCCGAGGCCACCGCCTTTGCCATGCGCCTGCTGTCCAAGGTTGATCCGGGCAATCCTCTGCTGGGTGGTGCCGCGCAGTGGCTCATGCTTGCGCGCAACGGGGGCGTGTGGTGGGACTCCACCGAGCAGACCGCCATGGTGCTCTTCGGTCTGGTCGACTACCTTGCAGCCTCGCACGAGATCGATGCTGACTTCACTGCAGAGGTGCTCGTCAACGGCGTCTCTGCCGGACAGCGGCACTTCACCGCTGCGGATACTCTGAGCGGTGCTTCCCTTTCCATCGACGTCGATGCGACGCACCTGCAGGCCGGGAGCAACAACGTGCAGGTCGTGCGAAGCAGCGGCACGGGTCGAATTTACTGGTCTGTGCGCGGCCGGTTTTATTCCACCGACAAGAAGGACTTCCAGAGCGGCACCCTATCGCTCAATCTCACGCGCGACTACTTCAAACTCCAGCCGACACAGGTCGACGGCAAGGTCGTCTATACCTTGCAGCCGCTCGGCAACACAGCACAGATCGGGGATGTACTCGCGGTGCACGAAGCGATCAGTGGATCGCCGGAGAAGTACCTCCTGCTTGAAGATCCCATCGCGGCCGGCACCGAGTTCATCGAGAACGAGGAAAGCTACCCGATCGACAAGCGGCCCGGTGGCTGGACCGACTGGTTTTTGCGTCGCGAGTTCCACGACGACCACGCAGCGTTCTTTGCCAACGACTTCGGCGGTCGCGAAGAGATCTTCTACCTGCTCAAGGTTGTTAACCCCGGCAGCTTCCATATCAGTCCGGCGCGCGTGGAGCCCATGTACCAGCCCGGCGTGCAGGCCACCAGCGATGCGTTCGAGCTACAGGTACCCGCTCCCAGCGCCCCCGACGGAGGCCATCAGTGACAACACGTCGATCCTCGGTTCCGCGTCAGGCTGCGGCCCGGCTGAGTGCGAGGTTTGCAGCCAGGCAGACCGGTCTTGCTGTGCTCCTGCTCGGCCTCTTCATCCTTTGGCTGCGGGTTCCCGATGCGAGCGTCATCGAAGTACTCTTCTCGGTTCTGTTCGCGCTTGTCATCCTGGCACTGGCGGGGGGAGGCGAATCGGCTCTGCTCCTGCAACTCTGTGCGCGAAGCGTTACGCTGCGTCGTTTAATCGGGGGCATGTCGATTCTCTTCGCAGCAGCCGTGCTGTGGTTCGGCTGGAAAGCGCTTCTCGAGGCCTCGCGTGCTCACGAAGGTCTATGGGCCGGTTATTTCAACTCCCGCTTTCCGCGGGCGCTACGCGGCGTCTTCTCCTACCCACACCTGCTCACCGCGCTCGACTGGTTGTTGACAATGCTGGGCTGGATCGGCGCGGGCATCCTAGCCATCATCGCTGCGGGGCTGGTCGCGGCCGGGCAGCCCATGCGAACCATCGCGCGCACGCTGCGTTCGGTCCCCTTCTGGATCGCCTGGATCGTCAGCATCTTCCTGGCGACGATCATCACGCGTTCTTTGATGAACTGGGTCCCAGGTCGCGCGCTGGGCGTTGAGATGCTCAGCCTGATCCTTCGTCTGCTCGTGACGGTCCTCATCGATGGCTGCATCCTGAGCTTCCTGGTCGCGCTGCTTGCAATCTTTGTGCGTGAGGACGACGCAACTTATTCAGCCGTTGCGGGCACGCCTGAAGTCAACCAACCACGCACCGCGGATCGTCCGTAGCGAGCGATCAGAGCGCCGACCCGCACTGCCGCGGCATAATGCGCGCGCTCGCTCCCACGAAGAGAGTCTGCATGCAACAGGTCTGCGTCCAACGCTTCGGCTGAGAGCACCGGCGTTCCCCCGGCCGGTTCGCCTGCGAGAAACTCCACCAGACCTTCGCGCAGCCACACGGGTGCTCGCGCATTCGCCTCCGCTTCCACCAGGATGTGCAACATCTCATGGAGCAGCGTCATGGCGCCACCCGCTCCGCCTGCGTGCAGAACGGTCTCTGGCTGCAGCACACTGACAGCGCCGCGCGTGCTCGCCAGCATCCATCCGGGCTGCGCCGTCAGCTGCCGAAATATTTCGGTCGAGGGCGCATACACGATCTCGGGCGTGAGCGGAACGCGCGGCAGGAAGCGTCGTTCAGCCTCCATCCACGTCTGCAGCAACAGATTCCTTTCCTCCGCTGTGAGCGCACGTACGCTCCGCACCAGCATGGGCCCAACACGTGTCTCCAGCCAGCCCTCGTCCGCAGACGTGATGCCCACCGAGGTACCTGCAAAATAGAACTGCAGGATCTCGCGTGCGCTCTTGCCTTCAGCGGCCATCTCCGTCGCACCCGCCTGGCAGAGGCCCACACCATGGCCGTGTCCACGTCCATCGAAAACAAGAACACCGCCGTGAAAGGTTAGATCGTACAGATCGCTGCGTACCTGGTTCCATCCCAAGGCACGATCGATCCCAAAACGCAGCGCGCTCCCTGCAACCGCGATCTCTTCCCCGCCCTCCCCTGTAAACGTGACCCGCAGCACGCGATGTGAACCGCTTCTTGCAGCGGCATGCACTGAAGCGATGTCTTGCGGCAGTCGCCATCCCTGGTCGCGTGCAATGCGCTGAAGCGCATCGGCCGGCACTTCTGCATGCCAGGCCGCCGTGTCACGCCGCACGCAGTATGGATCGTTGTGACTACGGAGGTACGGCACATCGCGAAGCCCCGGCCATACGGCATGTGCGTCCTCCGTCAGGCCTCCACAGTGCTGGCTGAAGTACGCCTCGGCACGTCGTCCACCGAACCACATTGTCTCGCCCGCGGTGGCGCGTACCGCATCATCCATCGCGGCCGGAACCAACCCAAAACGCATCGCCTGACATTGCGTGCTGTCGCACAGATCCGCAGGCAGATGTCCGAACGCGGCGCTGAAGTGCGGACCGTTCAGCGCGTAGGTTCGGGCAACAATCGCCAGTGCCTGCAAAGACGCTTGTGGCTCCTTTGGCGAGGCCTCGGCGCTCAGCACAGCAGCGACATAGCGCTCGCTCGGCACCGTCAGTACGACGTCAATCTCGAGGCCGGGATTCACTGTCCTCACATGCCAGAGTCCCGCAGCACTCCGCTGACTCGCGCTTGTACTGTTCGTCTCATTCGTCGCGCGCAGCGTGCCACCCGCAAAAACCTCCTGTGCTTCGCGGACGTGCATCGCTGTCGTAAACGGCCGGCGTACGCACCGCGCACAGGACGCAATCCAGGCGTCCCGTCCGAGCGGTGTCAGCGTCAACTTGTGCACGGTCTCAGTCGAAAACAAGGCGACGCTCACATCGCGCCCACCGCCATCGCTTCGGAAACGGCCCTGTGCCTGCCCTGTCTGCAGGAGTGTGGCCCAGACAGCGCAGGTCACCAGCCAACGCAAGCTCATCGCAAGGCCTCGCCCGCCTGCACCGCGCGGAAGAACGGCCGGGCCAACCGGGCCGCGGTGCCGCCGTCCCCGTGCGGCACGTAGATCACCACCAACACCCGCCGGGGGACCGCCCCCACAAACCAGCCGTGGGTCCACGCCTCGCCGGGATCGCTGGCAGTGCCCGTTTTGCCCAGCATCACCAGTCCTGCAATCGCGGCTGGGTTCGCCATTCCAAAGTCCACCGAATCCCGCAAACCCTGTGCAACAGGGCCCGAAGGCGGCAACCGCGTAAGAAGCCCGGCATACGCGCGTGCGAGTTCCAGAGGTGAAGCCGTTACGTCGCGCAGTCCCAGCACGACGAGTTCACGCTCGCTCGCATCAGCCTCTCGCACCGGCACGTGCGACAGATGAGTTTCGTCCAGAGCCGCTCCCAGTTGCACATCGGTGAACCGCGTGGCCATGCCTGCAAACCACGTGTTGCACGATTCCGCCAGTGCGCTTCCCGCGTGAAAGACCACCTGATCCTTGGGATGGGTGCAGGGATAGGGCCGTCCCGCGATGTGCAAATCACGACGGCAGTACACCTCCGTCTGCGCCGTAACAACGCCGTGCTCCAGCGCGTACTGGAGCAAGAGGGGCTTCAGCACTGAGCCCGGTGTACCACGCCTCATCGGGCCTACCGTCTTCAGCACAGACCCTGTGCCTAGATCGAGCACAAGGGCAGACGCATGTGCCTGTTCCACGACGCCAGCAAGGGCCTCGGTAGCGCTTTGTGCGCGGGCGTGGGGACAGGTACGACCAAGCCCTGCGATCACCAACAGAGTCTGCGCAACGCGAACAACCACCCCCTTGCTCTCGTGATCGACACGTCGCGATCCAGCAGTTCGCACGCCGCAGAGCTTATCAGATCGATCAGAGCTCCTTCGAAGACCTGCCTGGAGGCACGATGAGCAAGTCCGTTACTCTGGAAGACGTGGTCGACCTATACGCACGAGCGCTCGCTGCTGCCGACACCATCCGATCGCACCACCGTACGCCGCCTGCCCTCGGCATCGTGCTTGGCTCGGGGCTGGGAAACTTTGCTGCGCACGTGGAGAACGCAACAACGCTCTCGTATGCGGACATCCCGGGCTGGCCCGTCTCCACCGTAGAAGGCCACGCGGGCAAGTTGGTACTTGGCACCATCGCCGGTGTCGACGTCGCGGTGATGGCCGGTCGTGTCCACGCGTACGAGGGCTATGCGATGGCCGACGTCACCTTTCCTACACGCGTACTCGGCCTGCTTGGCTGCAGGGGGCTGATCCTGACCAACGCCGCCGGCGGCATCAACACAAGCTATGCCGAAGGCACTCTCGTTGCCATCAGCGATCACATCAATCTCACGGGCACCAACGCCGCGCTCGGGCCCAACGAACCACGCTTCGCCGCGCGAGAAGGCGCCGGCCTGCGCTTCTTCGATATGAGCGGCGCCTACTCGCCGCGGTTGCGTGCCCTCGCGCAGGCCGAGGCCAAAAAGCAGGGCATTTCGCTCCCTGAGGGCGTCTATCTTGCTGTGCTTGGTCCAAGCTTTGAGACGCCTGCCGAGATCCGCGCGTTCCGCACCCTGGGCGCGGACCTCGTGGGCATGAGCACCGTGCATGAGGTGATCGTCGCGCGTCACATGGGCCTCGAGGTGCTCGGTCTCTCGCTGGTCACCAACATGGCTGCCGGCCTGT
>CAXTFS010000091.1:0-10856 GCA_964243395.1 uncultured Acidobacteriaceae bacterium
GGCTTACACCGCTCTCTGGGGCGCCACGGCGCTGTGGGGAGCAGGTACACCGCAGGCAGCCACTGCGCTCTGGGGCGCCACGGCCCTCTGGGGTGCAGGGACGACCTCGGGCAGCACTGCGCTGTGGGGTGCCTCGACCACTTCGGCAAATACAGCGATGTGGGGCGCCACGGCGCTGTGGGGAGCCGGCACGCCGGACACCCAGTAATTCGCTTGCTGTACTGTCAGGCGGGCACAAAGGGGACACGCGATCTGCGGTCCCCTTTTTGCCTATCTGATGTGACGATGTTTTCCGTTCCGGCCAAGCGAGTGGAGATCCTGCACAAACAAACGAGCTGCTAGAGTTTTCACCCATCCGAGGTCCGCCCGTCATGCGCTACCATCCTGCGGAGGGACGTGGAGCCCATGAACGACAAGCCAGAGCTGGTCTTCTCGGATGCGCGCGGGCGTCATGCGATCACGATGACAGGTTCCCGCCTGTCCCTTGGCCGCGGTCCACAGCAGGACGTTGTCCTGACCGAGCCTTTCGTATCGCGTCAGCATGCGATGATCCTTGCGCGGTCCGGCAGCTTTGAGATCCTTGACGAAAACAGCACCCATGGCACCTTTGTGAACGGCTTGCGGGTAAGCCGGGCCGCCCTGCGCGCGGGCGACCTCCTGCAGTTGGGATCGCTCGATGCGCCCGCGCTGCACTTCTCCTGGCCTCATGCGGGAGGCTCGCACAGCAGTGTTCGGCTTAGCGGGGCAGACGATCTTCTGCAGTCCCTCACAGGCTTTATGCCGCGTGCTGAGGAGCGCGATCCTGTCCAGGCACGAGAGTTGGAGCAGCTGAATTTCTTGCTCACGGCAGCGCGCAGGCTAAACGCCGGAACCGCGATGGACGATGTGCTGCGAGCCTTGCTGCAGCTCTCGATCCAGCTCACCGGCGTGGAACGCGGCTTTGTCTTTCTGTCGCAGGGCAGCTCCATGCCCCTCGCACAGGGTCTGCGCGCCGACGGGGAACCGTTGCGGGAGGACTCCACCGTGTCGCGCCGGGCCATCGGCAATGCCATCGCGAGTGACTGCAGCTACTCTGTGTCGGACACGCTGAGCGATTTTGCTGCCGCTTCTGAAAGTGTGGTGATCAACAACATTCGCAGGATCTACTGCATTCCCCTGCGAAAGCGCGGTGCGGAGGAGGACTCGGGGCGACTGCTGGGCCTGTTGTATCTGGATAGTCAATTGCGCGTGGACAGACTCAGCGCCATCGATCATCAGCTGCTCGACGCCATCGCGACAGAGGCCGCGGCCCTGCTGCATAACGCGCTTCTGGCGGAGGCCGAGGCGAAAGCACGCAAAGCGCGGGAGGAACTCACCGTCGCGGCGCAGATTCATGCGGGGCTGATGTCGAACACGTTGCCGAAATTGCCGTTTGCGGAACTCTCGGCCCGCAGCATTCCCTGCCTGGCCATCGGTGGCGATTTTTACGATGCGGTTGTGCGTCCGGACTGCCTCCGCGTCACGATTGCGGACATCTCGGGAAAAGGTGTGTCGTCGGCGATCGTCGCTGCCACGCTCCAGGGCATCATCCACGCCGGCATGCTCGCGGACGGTGAACTCCCGGCCATCGCTTCCACGCTGAATCAGTTTCTGTGCGGGCGCAACGTGGGCAAATACGCGACGTTGATCCTGCTGAAGCTATACCCGGATGGCAGGCTCGAGTACGTCAACTGCGGCCATGTGCAGCCTTTGCTGGTCCACCCCGACCGCGTATAGTTTCTCGAGGAGGGCAATCTGGTCGTGGGTCTGGTCGAGTCGGCCGCGTACACGTCCGCAGGGGCCAAGCTGATGCCCGGGGACCGCCTGCTGCTCATGACCGATGGCGTCACCGAGGCCGAGAACGAGGGGGGCGAGGCCTTTGGTGACGACTGGCTCGAAGCCATGGCCGCCGACACCAGCCTCGCCGCAATGCTGGATCGCGTCGCCGGCTTTATGGGCGCGTGCGAAGCGCGGGACGATTGCACGCTGCTGCAGATTCAGTACCTCGGCTAGGGGCGGTCGCTCTGGCCTATGGCGCGGCCTGCACCTCGAGCAGAAGACAAGTGACGTTGTCCAGCGCACCTCGTGCCTTCACGGTGTTGATGAGCAATGCACAGGCCGCGTCGATGCTCCCAGCGGTGGAGATCATCTCGGCGATCTCCGGATCCGTCATGTGCTTCATCAAACCGTCGGTCGCCAGCAGAAGACGGTCGCCCGCCGTCATTTCGACCTCGAAGAGGTCCGGATCCACGCTCGGCTGCGTTCCGATGGCCTTTGTAATCACGTTAAGGCCCGGGCGATCCCTGGGATCGGCAGCCAGTACCCCTTGTCGCATCTGTTCCGCAACCAGGGAATGATCTTCAGTGATCTGGTAGCAATTTCTGCCGCGCAGCAGATAGGCACGACTGTCGCCAAGATTCGCAATGGCCGCGTTGGCGCCGTCGAAGCACACCGCCACCAGCGTCGCCCCCATCCCGGTGAGACGCGGGTCGCGCCGCGACATGACGAACACGGCATCGTTTGCCTGCGCGATCGCAAAATACAGAAGATCCTGTGCGGAGAAGGGCGCTGCCCGCTGGACGTTTCGCTGAAGCTCCCGTCCGATCTCCGGCTGGCCCTCTCGCTGGCTTTCCCAGGTAGCGCGCTGTTGTCGCATGCGGTTGTAGTGCGACATGGTGGCGCCCACGGCGACGCGACTGGCGACCTCGCCCGCCGCGCTGCCGCCCATGCCGTCAGAGACGACATAGATCCCGGCAGCCTGATCGTAGCCAAAGTTGTCCTCGTTATTGCGCCGTTTGCAGCCAATGTCGCTCAGCGCAGCCACACTGATCTTGTGCCTCATCGCGCCCCGCCCCGCAACGGCTCGTCCACCTGCCAATTGAGGGCAGCCCGCCAAGCTGCGTCTCGGCTCGTCCAAGTCTCGCTCAGCATACTCCCCAGAAGCCGTGCAGCCCTCCACAAACGCCTGGAGAGAGACAACCACATCCAGGCAATGCGATGTTGAAAGAATCGTGCAGGATCGCAGGAAGCGGCTCTTAGACGACACGGTGCGGCCGGGACCAGCGCCTGCGACGGTCAAACCTCCCGCTCACTCACGCTTCCACTGCTTAGCGGCAGACGAAGCTCAGCAACACAGCCTTCAGCATCTTGTCTGTTCGCAAGCGTAAGCGTGCCACGGTGGCCCGCAGCGATCTGCTGGGCCAGGGCCAGGCCAATGCCACTGCCCTGCGGCTTGGTCGTATAGAACGGCACAAACAAATTGGCCGTATCGGTCAGCCCCGGACCGTTGTCTTCCACACGAATCACCAACTCCGCATCGCTGGCTGTCCAGGCGACGCTGACGCAGGGCAGATGCATCCCTGATGTGACGCTGACGGCGGCTTCCACCGCGTTGCGCAGCAGATTGATCAGGAGCTGCTCTATCTGTGCCGAATCGACGAAGAGGGAGACAGGTGGCCCGGCGAGCAACTGCACGACGAGGCCGGATTCAAGGCTCACGACCCGTTGCAGCAAGTCATCCAAAGACACACGTTGCAGCGTTGGAGCAGGTAACCTGCTGAGCTGCTGGTACGCCTGCAAAAAGCGATGCAGGGAAAGCGCGCGATCTTCAATCAGGTACAGCCCGCGCCGAAGATCGGCGGCGTACGGCACGGTCGATTCACTCGCGGCGCTATCTTGAGGCTCACCCAATCGCGCGCGCAGACTGCCAGCCAGCGAGGTGATCGGCGTCAATGAATTGTTGATCTCGTGGCTGAGCACGCGCACCAGCCTTTGCCACGCGACTCGCTCTTCCTCGCGCAGGGCCGCATCCACGTCGGATAACACGAAAAGCTCATGCGGCACGCCCCCCAACCTGAAGCTGGAGCGGCGAACAGACCAGCGTGACTCCCCGGCAGCGGTCACGTGCGTGTGTACGGCACCGTCCGCTAACGTCCGCAGCGGCTCGAGCCCCAGCGTCGCGGCAGACTTCCCCAGGCCAGAGCTGCGCAGCAGGCCAAAGACACTCGCGGCCGCGGGATTCACCAGCCGCAGGCAGCCATCGGCCGAAAACGCCAGCACGGGCGTGCGCATGGCGCCCATCACGCGTTCTGCCAGGGTCAAAGCATCGCGCGCCGCGCCACGTTGCGCCTGCAGCGTGCCCGCAAGTGCATTGATCTCCAGGGCAAGATCACCTAATGAATCGCCGCGGCGCGCCCCACGTGCACGGAAGGCGAAATCGTCTTCCCGCAGCGCGGCGACAACGTTGGACAGCGTCTGCAGCGGACGCGTGAGTTGCTCAAAGAGGACACTGAAGAGCACAAGGTAGAGCAGGCTGCTCCCAAGCGCAACGCCAAAGGTGAGCAGGACGGAGGCACTCATCTGCCACGCAAGAAGGCTAAGACAAGCGACAGCCGGCAAGCCCAGCAAGGCCATCCACAGGCGCAGTCGGAGATCGTAACTCAGGCGGCGGCGATTGCGCGCAAGCGGCAGACGCTTCGGGCGTGCTGCGATCGGGGCTGGCGCTGGAGTGATGGCTTTCGCTTGACCAACGGCTCCCGCTTGCGTCACAGCTCCCGCTGGGGCGGATCGAGCGACGCGGAGGAGCGGCTTCGCATGGACCTCCCCGGCGGCGCGATCAAAGGCCATGCTTCTCCATGCGGCGGTACAGCGCGCCACGGCTCAGGCCCAGCGCCTCCGCCGCCTGGCTCACATTGCCGCTCGATCGCGACAGCGCCTTGCGCACCAGCATGGCTTCCACCTGCTCAAGGCTTAGCTCGTCGATGGCCTGTTTCAGGCTTTGCGCGCCGCCATGTTTCAGCTCAAGACCAAGATCAGCGTTGGTCAGTTTGGCGCCTCGTGCCATCAGAACGGCACGTTCCATGGTGTGGTCCAACTCACGCACGTTGCCCGGCCAGGCGTAGGCGAGCATGCCCTGCATGGCTGTGGGCTCAAAGCCCTGTACCTGCCGACGGTAGCGCGCAGCATACCGGCTCACAAAGTGTCCGGCGAGCGCCGGGATATCCTCGCGGCGATCACGCAAGGGGGGCAGGTGGATCTCCACGGTGTTCAGGCGGAACAGCAGATCCGGGCGGAATCTTCCCTCGGCCGCCTCAGTGTGCAAATCGGCGTTGGTTGCGGAAAGCATGCGCACGTCAACCTTACGCGTCGTCGAGGAGCCCACCCGTTCCAGTTCGCCCGACTCCAGCACCCGCAGCAGTTTGGCTTGCTGACGCAGCGGAACGTTCGCCACCTCATCCAGAAACAGGGTGCCGCGTGAGGCCAACTCGAAGCGGCCGATGCGGTCGGTACGCGCATCGGTGAACGCGCCCTTCACGTGTCCAAAGATCTCGCTCTCAAAAACACCCTCGGAGAGCGCACCCGTGTTCACCGCCACCATCGTGTGTTGCGCGCGGGACGACAGGCGATGCAGCGTCTGCGCGATGACCTCTTTGCCTGTCCCATGTTCGCCTGTGATGAGCACGTTGGCATCCGACGGCCCGATGCGTTGCAGCAGCTCGATCACCGGCTTCATCGCAGGGGCACTCGCTATGAAGTCGGGGGCGCCCTCGGTGCGCAGGATGCGATTCTCTGCTTCCAGCCACTGTGCCCGCCGCTGCGCACGGTGCAGATCCAACTGCGTGCGGAGCACGGTGAGAAGCCTGAGATTGTCCCACGGCTTCTGGATGAAGTCGTTCGCGCCGCGGCGCATTGCTTCCACGGCAAGCTCCACATTCGCCCAGGCCGTCATCACGATCACGGGAATCTGTGCGTCGCGTTCACGCACGGCCTCCAGCAGCGAAAGGCCCTCCCGCCCGGAGGTGGTGTCCCGCGTGTAGTTCAGATCGATCAGCAGGCCATCGACATGCTTGCTGGCAAGGCAATCCAGAACGCCCGCCGGGGTGCGTGCGCGCTCCAGCTGATAGCCTTCGGGCTTCAGCAGAAACTCCAGTGTTTCGAGGATCTGCGGCTGGTCGTCGGCGATCAGGAGCCGGGGCGGCTGCGACTCCGCCCCTTCCCCGCCGGTTCCGTGTTCAGACAAAGACTCCATCGTCATGGATACACTCAGGGCCTCGCGGTTACGTTCTGCGCCACCGCAGCCGCAGCACCGGTCCGAGCTGATTCTACTGAAATCCCGTTGGCTACCAGCGTCCGTCCGATCGCGCGGTCAAGTTCGATCCGCGCCTTCTGGTAGGCCGTTCGTGCGCTCACCAGAGACGAGTCGGCAGTAGCGAGATCGTGGCGAGAGCCCAGGGTCTGCACCGCTGATCCAGCACCCAGGGCCTGTTCCTTCTGCGTGATATCGAAGGTCTTGGCCGCGAGATCACGTGCCTGCGTTGCGGCTCGCACCCGTGCCGCACTCTCCTCCAGCGCGTACTGCGCGTTACGCACTTCGATGCGGATCTGCTTTCTGAACTGCGCGAGACGTAACTCTGCCTGACGCGATTCCAGCTCCGCACGGTACTGATCGCTCTTGGCGATGCGATTCCGCAGGGGCAGGTTGAGCGACAAGCCTACGTAGTAATCCGGGGCCGCGTTGTTAAATGCATTGTCCAACGCGCCGCCAAATCCCAAGGGCACGTTCGAAACCGGCGGATTCGACGCGGATGGATTCACCGGGCCAGCCAGACCGCTGCCACCGTAAAACGCCGTCAGGGCGAGCGAAGGCAGCAGAGCATTTTCAGCGGCCTTCTTGCTGAGACTTCGACTCTCCAGATCGATCACCGACTCCTTCAACTCAAGCCGTTGCTGCAGAGCCTCGTTGACGATGTCATCGGTCGGTGCGGTGGCACCCGAAGCCGCTGCGGAGGCGGCCACCGTACTCAGATCCGTGGGTTGCACGGGCATGGCTTCCAGCAAAGGATCATCGAGATTCTTTGTCACTGCATTTTTCATCAGCAACTGTTGAAACTGAAGCTGCGACCGGGCGATTGAAACATCCTGTTCGCGATTGGCGACCTCGACTTCATCGCGCATCACTTCAACCGCCGGGATTGCCTGCAGATCAAGCTGCTTCCGCGCGGTCGCGAGCGTGCTGTTAGCGAAATCGAGCGAGCTGCTCTTGACCTGCTCATCCTCATAGGCGCTCACCAGGTCCCAGTATAGGTTCGCAATCTGCGTCACCGTAATGCTGACCTGCAGCTCGAACGCGGTGTCGGAGATGCGACGATTGTTCCGGGCGATGCGCAGATAACGAAGGTTGGGTCCCAGGCCAAAGCCTGCCAGCAATTGCTGCTGAAACGCCGCATGGTAGTAGGTGTTGATCTGCGGATTCAGGTAGGTGAAGCTGCTGTTTTCGGTAGCGCGCGTGTTATCGAGCGTGAACGAAAACGCAGTCCCCGTGGGGAACGCCTGGGAGAAGTTGAAATCTCCCAGGATCGTGTTCAGGCGCAGCACCGGCACGCCGAAATTGGTCAGGTTGGAGAGCGGCTCGGCATAGTGCTCGACGCTGGTATCTGCGCTGATCACAGGGTCGTACGAGGCCACCGCGGTTCCCGTGCCCAGCGTGCTTTGGACCAGCCCCGATGCACCCGTGCCGGCACCGCCCGCACCGCCGGTCGTGCCACCGGCCCCCGCTCCCGAAGGCCCTGAGCCGAAGCCGCCCACACCGCCGCCGGGTGTGTTCTGCACGACGCCCGTGTTGACACCGCGGAAGACGCCACCCGCCTTGGTGCGCAGGATGTCGGCTTCGGCGATCGGGATGTTGTAGCGCGCAATCGCGAGATCGAGGTTGTTCTCAAGCGCCAGTTCAATGGCGTCGCTCAACGAGAGCATCAGCACACCGTTGTGAATCAATCCGTCGAGACGAGCCGAGTTCGCAAGGATCGGCTCAGGCACGTGGTCGCCGCGGTACGCCTGCAGAGGATTATGTGAATGCGGCAGATCGAGGCGCAGTGGCGGTGCAGGGCGCGAGAAGATCCCCCCAGCCGGCGCACCGGACGACGCGGCTTGCGCCAAGACCTCCGGCGGTGTGCAGCAGACCAGGCAAAGGGAGCCGAAGCCGCAGAAAAAGCGTCGTAGTGCGTTCATCGAGACGAACTCCCACTGCCCGCCGTGACCGTTGGGGAAAGCGGACCGGCGCTGTCCTGCGTCAGCCATCCATCGCGTAACTCAATCATGCGCGAGCCGTAGGCGGCGTTCGCCTCGGAGTGCGTCACCTGCACAATCGTCGTGCCGCCCTCATTCAGGCCACGGAACAGCTGCATCACCTCTGCTGCCTGCGCAGAGTGAAGGTTGCCGGTTGGCTCGTCGGCAAGCAGCAGAGCGGGTTTGTGGATGACCGCGCGTGCCACGCCCACAAGCTGCTGCTGACCGCCGGACAACTGCGATGGATACAGGTCTTTCTTGCCAACAATGGAGAAGCGATCCAGCGTGTCTGCGACCAGAGCCTGCCGCTCGGCCCGGCTCACATCCTTGTAGGTGAGGGGCAGCTCGATGTTTTCGGCCACGGTTAAGTCGTCGAGCAGATGGTAGCTCTGGAAGACCATCCCGATGCGTCTGCGCGCGAGATCCGCCCGCTGCTTGCGACCCAGGGTCTGCACCGGCGTGCCTTCAAACGAAAACTCTCCACGCCACGCGTCGTCCAGCATGGCCAGGGCGTTCAGGAGCGAGCTCTTCCCTGCACCGGACGGGCCCATGACCGTGACGAACTCGCCGGGCTTGATGTCCAGGGTGACGCGACGCAGAACAAAGGTCTCGCTATGCCCCGTTTTGTAACTGCGTTCAAGATTCCTCAGTTCAATCAGGTTTTCAGTCATGGTGCCATTACTCCGTTCTAAGCGCTTCGGTCGGATCGATCGAGGCAGCGCGACGTGCAGGAAAGATGGCTGCGATGATCGCCACAGCACAGAGAAGCAGAACGGCTCCGAGCAGCGATAACGGATCAGCCGGGGACACCCCGTACAACTGGCTGCGCAACGCCCTGCCGAGCAGGATCGCTACTGGGAGCGCGACAGCAACACCGCCCAGAGCCATCCGCGCGACATCGTAGACAACCAGCTTCGAAACGTTGAACCGTGTTGCGCCGAGGGCGATGCGTAAGCCGATCTCACGTGTGCGCTGCGCCGTAACAAATGCCAGCACGCCGTAGAGTCCTACGCCCGCAAGCACCGCCGCCAACAGCCCAAAGGCAGTGGCCAGCAGAGCGATCAGTCGCTCGTTCTGCAGCGTGTCGTCGATCTGCTCCTCCACCGTACGCAGGCCGTCGATGGCCAGCTGCGAACTCACGCCGCTCACCGTCTTCTGCACGGAACGCAGCAGCAGTTGCGGATGGGCGGAGGCACGCAGGTAGAAGTAGAGTTCGCGATTCACGTCCGAGCCCTTGGCCTGCGCCAACGGCCGGAAGACCGAGGGCTCTGCTGCATCGCGCACACTCACCTGATGGAAGTTCGCCACGACGCCGACGATCTCTGTATCGAAGGTCGGGTGCTTGGAAGTGTTTCCTGCAAGTCGCTGTCCAACGGCGTTGGCGGCCGAGCCGTAGTAGCGCGTTGCCAACGCCTCGTTCACCACGGCCACAAGAGGATGGTTGAGGTCCTCCGTTGCAGTGAAGGCACGTCCGGCCAGGAGAGGAACACCAAAGGCGGAGAAGAACTCCGGGTTGATGTTGGCCTCGTCTACGAGAATATCTTCCTCCGGCTTGGCTGTGTAGTTCGAGAGCGTGATACCGCCGCCATGGCTGTTGCCGGCCAGGACGGGATCGTTGGTCACGCCGACCGAACGCACGCCGGGGATGGCAGCAAGGCTCTCGGCAAGCTGGGTGCGCAACGCAGGAAGACGCTCCGGCGTATACCCCGCAAGGCGCGGCGCGAGGCCGAAGACAAGCAGATGATCGGTGCGGAAGCCGACATCCTCAGCGCGCAGACGCTGCACCGTACGCACAAACAGCCCGGCTCCGATGAGCAGCAGCAGACTGAGGCCGATCTGCAGGCCAACGATGAGCTTGCGGAACTGTGCCACCCCACCCACCCCGGCGGCGTTGGCGCCACGCATGCCCGCCACCAGCGCCCGGCCACGCACCTGAAGAGCCGGCGCCAGACTGAACAGCACGGTCACCAGGACTGCGACGGCAAAGTTGAACAGCAGCAAGCGGCCGTCCAGCGCCGTGCGGAACGGCGCGGTGCCATTGTCGTCCGTCAAACGTGCAACGATCACCCGCGTCGCCAACGGCGCAAGCAGCACACCGACCAGGCCGGCGCCCAGGCCAATGAGTAGACCTTCCGAGAGAAGCTGCTGCACCAGACGCGTTCCCGTCGCACCCAGTGCATAACGCATGGAGAACTCATGCACGCGCCCTGCGGAGCGCACGAGCAGCAGGCTCGCCACGTTCACAACCGCAATCAGCAGCACCAGTCCAGCCATCGCCATGATGGCAAGCAGCGGCTTTTCAAAGCCCGAGCGGTTGTAGGAGAAACCGCGAGCCGCGGGCTGCACAAGCAACCGGCTGCGATTCAGGAACTCCTCGGCAAAGTGCGGCGATGCGCTGCCAATGGCCTTCAGTTCCTCGGCACGAAGCGCGTGCCAGAGCGGGGCACTTTGCGCCTCCGCACTGGCGGTTGTTTCCCCGGGGCGCAGACGTCCGATGATGTTGATCCAGCGATCCTGATGGTCGGTGAGACGACGAGCCGCCCCCGGCAGGATCGTCCCGGTCATCGACATGGGCACAAACAAGCTGGGGGTCTGCCCCCAGACCGCGCTTCGGAAGTGTGAGGGGGCAATGCCGACGATCTGAAACGGCTGTCCGTTGATCGACAGCGTCGACCCCACGGCGGACGGGTCGCCGTTCATGCCGGTCTGCCAGAACTGGAAGCTGAGCACCACCACAGGGTTGGCTCCCGGCTGCCCATCGTCTGCTGCCGTGA
>CAXTFS010000092.1:0-10736 GCA_964243395.1 uncultured Acidobacteriaceae bacterium
GCTGCGAACCTACCTCGACGACCTCAAGCGCGGCTGCCAGGCGATGGACATCGACTACGTTCCCCTCCAGACCAATCAGGACCTCGACGGCCCCTTGTCGAGCTACCTCGCCTCGCGGGGGCTCCGCGTCCGATGACCGACCACCAGGAGAGGCCACCGACCGTCCTGCCGACGCTCGGAGAAATCCTGGCACGGGTGCTTGAGGGCTCGATCTGTCTCGATTCGTTCTATGCCGGCCTCGATTGCGACGCGGCCCTTGATGATCGGGACACCGACATCGGGTTTGATGAGGGATGGGCGTCCCTCTTCAACCAGGTCGATGCGGCCTGGAAACCAGCGGGGGTTGCAGATGCTGTGAGTGGCTTTCGGTGAGGCAGCCCTGCGCCAGGGCATGGTCGCCATCCGTACCCTCACCTCGTTCGGTCAGCACGACGCCCCGCATCTCCGACGCCGCTGCATCCAGATCGTCGTTCACCAGGGCGTATTTGTACTGTTGGAGGTTCAGCAGTTCCAGCCGTGCCTGCGAGAGCCGCCGCTCGATCACCGACTCCTGCGTCATGCCCTCGGCCTGGCTGCGATTGCGCAGTCGCCGCTCCAGCACCTGTGGACTCGGCGGCAGAATAAAGATCGACACCGCCCCCGGCATGCGCGCCATGATCTGCAGGGCACCCTGCACATCGATATCGAGCAGCAGATCGCGCCCCAGTTCGCGTGCGTGGTCCAGCGCGGAGAGCGCCGTTCCGTAGTAGTTGCCGAAGACCTCGGCCCACTCCAGAAACTCACCGCGCTCCACCATGGCGAGGAACTTGTCGCGGGTGGTGAAGTGGTACTCGCGGCCATCCTCTTCGGAACCTCGCGGTTCCCGGGTGGTGTAGCTGATGGAGAAATCGAGACCTTCAACCAGACGCCGCACCTCGGAGACGAGGGTCGACTTTCCCGATCCGCTTGGCGCCGAGATGAGGAACAATATGCCAGCCATAGGGGTTCGTTGGCGTTAGTGTACCTGCGATTGTGGGTTCTGCAGCATTCGCCGAGATCCCCGGTCTGCGACTTTCAGGCAGTACCCTCGACGCCGGCGCTCATCGCCTCCAGGGCCGGCTCACCTGGCCGCGGCGTCTCGTCCGCCCCGAACTGCAGGCCGTATAGCCGGCTGTAGGTTCCACCCGTGGCCAGCAGCTGCTCGTGGGAGCCGATCTCGGTGATCCTGCCCGCCTCCAGCACCACGATGCGATCCGCCCGCCGCACGGTCGACAGCCTGTGCGCGATGACCAGCACGGTGCGGTCCTGCATCAGGTTGGTGAGCGCCAGCTGCACTGCCGCTTCGCTCTCCGTATCGAGCGCGGAGGTCGCCTCGTCCAGCACCAGGATGGGCGCGTCCTTCAGCAGCGCGCGCGCAATGGCCAGCCGCTGGCGCTCGCCGCCCGAGAGCCGCGTGCCCCGCTCGCCGATCAACGTGTCGTAGCCCTGCGGCAGCGCCAGGATGAAGTCGTGGGCGAACGCGGCGCGCGCGGCGGCCTCGATGCGCGCCATCGGCACATCGGGCCGGCCATACGCGATGTTGTGCCGCACCGTATCGTTGAACAGCACGGTCTCCTGCGTGACCTTGCCGATCTGCTTGCGCAGCGATGCCACGGTGACGTCGCGCACATCCTGCCCGTCTACCAGGATCGCGCCATCGGTGACGTCATAGAAGCGCGGCAGCAGGTTCGCCAGAGTGGATTTGCCCGCGCCGCTCGGCCCAACCAGGGCGATGACTTCGCCATGCTTTACCGTCAGCGAGATGCCCTTGAGCACCTCCGTGCGCGCGCCCTCGCTGCCGTAGGCAAAGCGCACATCACGAAATTCGATGGCACCGGAAAACGCGCTTAGCACGTGCGCCCGCTTGCGCTCACGCACATCGTCCTGCGCGTCGATAAAGCGAAAGATCTCCTGGCTGGCGCCCACGGCCTGCTGAAAGCTGTTGTAGTAGAGCGGCATCTTGCGCACGGGGTCGTAAAGCACCATCACCGCCACAAGAAACGTGATGAAGCTGCCGGCCGTGTCGCCATGCTTGATGCGTTCACGCCCAAACAGCAGCAGCAGCGCGATCGCCACGGCGCCCAGCGCGTCCATCAGCGGCGAAGAGATCGACTGCACCGCCACCGAACGCATGTTCGCCTGGAACAGCCGCAACGCTGCTCCGCGAAAGCGATTGAGCTCCCAAAGCTCCATGCCAAACGCCTTCACGATGCCGTTGCCGGTGATGGTCTCGTGCACCAGGTTCTGGATCTCGGCGAGTTTGTCCTGCCCGCTTCGTGTGGTGGTGCGCACACTGCGCCCGATGCGGCGCGCGGAGGTGACGATCACCGGCAAGAACAGCAGCAGGATCCACGCCAGCTTGCCGCCCACCAGAATGACCGCGCCGATCATAAACAGCAACGTAAACAGCTGCTGCAACGAGTCACTGAGCACCGACGACATCGCCGTTTGCACGCGTTCCACATCGTTGATCAACGTGGACACCAGCGTTCCCGTCGCGTGCTGCTGAAAGAAGCTGGTCGATCGCCGCAGCAGCGACTCATACAGGTCGTTACGCAGATCCGTGATCATGCCAAAACCCGCGCGGCTGGCGAGCAGAGTGCCCAGGTAGTCGCAGATCGACTTCACAATCGCCGATCCCACCAGCGCGACGGCGACCACCGTCCAGGCGTTATGGAAGTGGTGCGGCAGAAAGCTCTGCAGGTTGATCCGCACCGCGGTGTGCGGGATGGTGAAGACGAGCACCTTGTCCGGCGAGGCCGCCGCACTCAGCACGTTGTCCACGATCGGCTTGATCAGCAGGATGCGAAACGCCGCGAGCGCGCCCACCACCGCCATTAGGAAGACGCTGGCGATGGTGGCGGCAGCATACGGCCGCATGTAGTGCAGCAATCGCAGGATGCGCTTCAAAGGGCAGCTCCCGGTTGATTCTGCAGACGTACAGACATTGCTTCCAGTCTAGCGCCGCGATGGTTTCCGGCCGGGGAACCTAGCTGAGGCCGGCTTCCTTTTCCCGCGCCAAAAATCGCTCCATGAACTTGGTATCGAACTGCCCCGTGCGAAACTCCGGGTCCGCAAAGATTCTCTGATGCAGCGGAATCGTGGTGTGAATGCCCTGCACCACAAACTGGCTCAGCGCACGCTGCATCTTGTCCATGGCTTCTTCACGATCCTTGCCGTGGCAGATCAGCTTGGCGATCAGGGAGTCGTAATACTGCGGCACCACGCCCTCGGCATACTGCGCCGTGTCCACCCGCACCCCGTTGCCGCCGGGCACGTTGTAGACCGTGATCTTGCCCGGGCTGGGGATGAACGTCACCGGATTTTCCGCGTTGATGCGGCATTCGATGGCGTGGCCATTGATCGCCGGCCGCTCCGGCACAATGTCCTTCAGCTTCTCCCCGGCCGCGATGCGCAGCTGTGCCTTGACCAGATCGATGCCGGTCACCAACTCCGTCACCGGATGCTCCACCTGGATACGGGTGTTCATCTCGATGAAGTAGATCGACCCATCCTCATCCATCAGGAACTCGATCGTCCCGGCGTTCCAGTAACCAATGTCCTTCAGGGATTTCTCGATGACCTTGCCCATCTGCTCACGCTGCTTGGGGGTGATCTGCAGGCTGGGCGCCTCCTCGATCAGCTTCTGGTGCCGGCGCTGAATGGAGCACTCGCGCTCGCCCAGCGACATCACCTGGCCATGCTCATCGGCGAGCACCTGAAACTCAATGTGCCTTGGCCGCTCGATATACTTCTCCATGTACAGCTCGCCGTTGCCAAACGCGTTGAGCGCCTCGGTCGAGGCCTGCTGGAACAGCCCGGGCAGCTCCTCCCTAGTGCGGCAGATACGCATGCCGCGGCCACCGCCGCCCGCTACGGCCTTCAGGATGACCGGATAGCCGATCTGCTGCGCCCACTCGAGCGCCGCGCCTTCACTCTCGATCACGCCATCGGAGCCAGGCAGGATCGGCACCTTGGCCTTCTTCATCGTCTGACGCGCGGTGGACTTCTCGCCCATCATCTCCGTCACCTCGGGCGGCGGTCCAATGAACTTGATGTTCGACGCGCGGCAAACTTCGGCGAAATGCGCGTTTTCGCTCAGCAGCCCATAGCCGGGGTGGATGGCTTCCGCACCCGCGATCTCCGCGGCGGAGATCACCGCCGGCACATTCAGGTAGCTCTCCGACGAGCGCGGCGGACCAATGCAGATCGCCTCGTCCGCGAAACGCACATGCAGGCTGTTGCGGTCCGCTTCGGAGTACACAGCAACCGTGCGAATACCCATCTCCTTGCACGCAGAGATGACCCGTAGCGCGATCTCACCCCGGTTGGCAATTAAAACCTTACGAAACATGCTGCTCTTTTCTTCCCCGTGCCATCCCTCGACAGGACGACGGATGGGAGATCGGCTCTGGTCGTCGCGCCGCTTGCTTAGCGGCGAACGCCAAACAGATGCTGCCCGTATTCCACCGGCTGCCCTGGCTTGGCATAGACCTTTACGATCTCGCCCGCCGCATCGCTTTCGATCTCGTTCATGATCTTCATGGCTTCCACAATGCACAACACCTTGCCGGAAGCAACGGTGTCTCCGATCTTCACAAAAGGATCGGCTCCCGGCGACGACGCGTCGTAGAAGGTACCCACCAGCGGCGAGCGCACAATGTGCAAACCAGCGTCTTCGTCGACGGCCTCACTCCCAGCCGCATGCGCGGCCGCTGTGCTTGGACCGCTGTTCAGACCGGGGTGGCTCTCCTCGCGGAGGGCCGGGGGCGCCACGGTGAGCACGGGAGCCGCGGCCGTCGCGGTGCCCACGCTCAGCAAGCGGGCCAGCTGCGCCAGGTCCGCAGCGCTCGCACCCGGCGTTCCCGCGTCTGCTCCACTAAACTTGAGCCGAACCTTCAACTCCGGCCGTTCCATGTCGAATTCCGCGACGTTGCTCGCCTTTAAGAACTCGACCAGCTCACGTAATTCCTTCAAATCCCCTTCGCCCATCCGCCACAACTCCAGAAAGTGTCTCTTACAGCTCGGTCCAGGCCTTTGGGCTTGCCGCCGTCAGGACCTCGTATCCATCTTCGGTGACCAGCACCATGTCTTCAATGCGCACACCAAACTCATCCGGCAGGTAAACGCCGGGCTCGACCGTGATCACCATGCCAGGTTCGAGCACCTGCTCCACTTTGGCCGCAACCCGCGGCCCCTCGTGGATCTCCAGTCCCACACCGTGCCCCGTTGAGTGAGAGAAATACCTGGCCAGCCTGGCCCGTGTCAGCACCGACCGCGCGGCCTCATCCACGGCAGCGCAGGAGACTCCAGGAGCCACTGCCGCAACCGCTGCCTCCTGCGCTTCCAGCACCGCATGATACACGTCCCATTCCCGCGGGCTGGCCTTGCCAAGGTGCACGGAGCGGGTCATATCAGAGCAGAAGCCATCCAGCCTGACCCCGAAATCCAGGGTCACAAAGCCACGTTTCGGCAGCCGTGCTGCCGAGGCCACACCATGCGGCAACGCACTGCGAGCGCCGCCCGCAATGATAGTGTCAAAGCTCATTGCCTGCGCTCCAGCAGCGCGCGCGCCGAACTCCATCGAGAGCGCAATCTCGATCTCGGGCACACCGGGACGAATATGCTGCAGTGCGTCTGCAAACAGCTGGCAGCCAAGATCGGCGGCTCGCCGCATCTGCGCCAGCTCCTCGTCGTCCTTGACCTCACGCAGTCGTGCCACCAGTCCTTCGGTCGGCAGAAAGAAGGTTCGCCGCGCCGCACCCAACGCTTTCGGCAGCGCCTTGCGCATGGCCTCCAGCGCCGCCACGGTGGTCTGTCGCGCGTCAAAGGCGCATCGTGTGGCACCGCGTGCCGCCAACCAGTCGATGGCACCCACCGCTGCGGGCTTCTTGCCTACCACCACGCGCAGATCCGGCGCTTCCGCGGCCGCCTGGGCTGTGTAGCGACCATCCGTAAAGAGCGCAGCCCGGCCGCCGCGCACGGCAACGGCCCCATTCGAGCCGGTGAAGCCGCTCAGCCAGCGCACATCCGGCCCATGCGTCACCAGCAACGCGTCCGCACCTGCCTCCACGGCAGAGCGCATCGCACTGGATCGGCGTGCTTTTGTGAGCATCACGCCATTCTACTGTCTCTCCCCGCGCATGGGGCACGTTGATGTGGCGCGGGCGTGTGGCAGGGGGACCCTCCCCAACGACGACGACGCCACAAGGCCAGGCCCGGTATCATGGACTATGCCTGTCGCTGCGCCGCCCCATGAGGACCCAAGACCGCCGAGTCCGTCTCGCCGGGCGTTTCTGATGGGGGCGGGAGCGGTCGCACTGGGCGTCGGCTCGTATGCCGGCAGCTATGGCCGGCACGAACTCGAAGTCACCGAACGCACCCTGCCCATCCTTGACTTGCCCGACCCCTTCGTCGGCATGCGCCTGGTCCAGATCTCCGACCTGCACACGGAGGAGTTCACCGAGCCCTCCTACATCGAGGAAGTGGTGCGGCAGATCAATCGCCTCGATCCGGAGATGGTGCTGATCACCGGAGACTTCATCAGCCGGGGCCCCGCTCCCGAACGCGTGGCGTACCGGGCCGCCGGTGTGGCCGCCGAAGTGCTATCCGGCCTGAAGGCACCGCGGGTTGCCGTCCTCGGAAACCATGATGTCAGCGTGAACGCCGGCATGGTGGTGCGCGAGTTGCAGGCGCACGGCACACCCGTGCTGGTGGACAGCTTTCTTCCGCTGGAACGCAAGATGGAGCGGCTTTACATTTGCGGTTCGGACGATGCCGGAACCCGCGTGCCGGACCCGTCCATGGCCATTCCCGCCGACCCACGTGCGCCGGTGATCTACCTTGTGCACGAGCCGGATTACATCGACATCTTCGTCAATCACCCGCGCTTTCCGCTGGTGGACGTAATGCTGTCCGGCCACTCGCACGGCGGCCAGGTTCGCCTGCCTCTGCTCGGCCCACTGGTGCTGCCGCCCATGGGCAAGCGCTATGTGGAAGGCCTGTATCGCTTCGACAAGCTGCAACTCTATGTGAACCGCGGCATCGGCACCGTCGGGCTGCCGTTCCGCCTGAATTGCCCCAGCGAAATTACACACTTTACCCTGACACGTACCTAGCGTCCCCGACGCGAACCGCTCTCCTAGGCTCTAACGAGCCTTGCGGACGGGCTTGCGCTGTCCGGGCTCCACCGCAACCGGAGCCGCCGGCTTGACGCCGCTTTTCTCATCCATCCAGCCGTCCAGCAGGCTCTTCCGAAAGCGCCAGCGATTGCCAAGCTTGAACGCCGGCACAAAGCCTTCCGAGGCGTAACGGTACAGCGTGTCGCCACTGATGCCCAGGTACTCCGACGCCTGACGGATGTCCATCACCTCGCGCAACGCTACCTGTCCCTGCAACGCTCCAGCCATGTTCTCTCCCCGCCAGCAGGCGATCTCTTCGGGTCTCTCCGAGTCCCTTCCTCTTCTACCCGGTTCCGTCGGGGCCTACAAGTGGAATCTTTGGGGGAGTGCTGATCGGCAACGACCTGTGGTGCCCAGCCTGTGTCTCTTGTGGTGTCCAGCCTGTGGCTATCGTGGTATCCGGTCCTGCGGCTCCGCCGTGACGCGGTTCGCCATTTAGCTGCGGTCCTGCTTGGCGGCTACTTCCCGGCCCTGCCACCAGGTCGAAGCGACCGGCTGCCCGGCAACGACCTCTGTCGGCAGCCCAGGCTCGGGCAGCCATAATGGCCAGCCTTCCTTCGCCGCGATCGCCGTTAGGCGCTCGATCGGGTCGCGCCATCCATGCAGTGCCAGGTTGAACAAGCCCCAGTGGATGGGAAGGAGCGGACCTGCCTTGGCCGGTCCACCCATCTGCCGGTACGCCTCTGCGGCCCCGTCCGGCCCAAGATGAATATCGGCCCACAGTGGGTGAAAGGCGCCAATCTCCAGCATCGTCAGGTCGAAACGCTCATACTGGGCGGCGATCTCCGCAAAGCCAGGCCACAGTCCGGAGTCGGCACTGTAGAACACCCTGTGCATCGGCCCCTCGAAGACGAACGAGCTCCAAAGCGTGCTGAGCCGGTCGCCGATACCACGGCCTGAAAAGTGCCGCGCAGGCCAGGCCGTCAGCCGAACACCCCGACCCAGCTCTGCACCGGCAATGTCCGTGCTCTGCGTCCAATCCAGCTCGGTGATGCGGTCCGCCGCAACGCCAAAGCCACGCAGCCGCTTGCCCACACCGAGGGAGGTCACCCACCTGGACTTTGCCGTGGCATTCAGCCGGCTGAGACGACGGATCGTGTTCGCGCCCAGGTGATCGTAGTGGTCGTGCGAGATGAGAATGGCATCAAGCTCTGGAAAGGCTTCGAGCGGCATCGTGGGTGGGAAAAAACGCTTGGGTCCGAACCACTGTGTCGGAGCCACGCGTTCTTCCCACACCGGATCGATCAGGACGCGTACGCCGTCGATTTCCAGCAGCGAAGCCGAGTGCCCAAACCAGGTAACCCGCAGACCGCCCGCCGGTGCTGTCCCGTAAATATCCGAGTTCGTGAAAAAGGGTCCGAGGGGCTGCTTCGGTTCCGTCTCCGCCCGGTTACTCATGTACAGCGGCAGCACCTTTAACATCAGGGACAGTCCACCGAGGGTGGTAGGAATCGGGTTCTGAAACTGCCGTCCTTTGATCTCCGCGCGTTTCAACAACGACATGCTCGTTGGATGCTTGGCCAACTTCGCGGATGCGATCGAGGTACCGCTCGGGCAAGAAGAAGCCCCGCTTTGGGGCGGGGCTTTGTGGGAGAAGGTTCCTTACTTGGTGAAGATCTGTGTACCGGGATTTTTGCCTTCGTTGCTGTGGATGCGATTCTGAGCGCGCTTGGCACTCTCCATCGCCTCGTGGTCGGCATGCTCCAACGGTGTTTCGGTAAGTTCGGTGGCTTGCCCGCCGGTCGACTCCACCGCTTCATGCGAAGGGCGTGCCGCTGTTTTCGTTGTGTCGAGACCTGATGCCATACTTCACCTCACAAATCTGTGATGAATCGACCACCCGAAGGGTTGTTCTCCCGGTGATCTCCCAGGCGAGCTCCCCGGTCGTCTACTTCGCCGCCAGGATCTCCATCTGCTCAATGCGCAACTCATTTGAGAAGAGCTCCGTGGCTTTGCCCATCAGCGCCTTGGCGATATCGCCATTCAGGTGCGCATCGCGTCCTGCCTCATCGTTGAACGTGTCAAAACACCGTACACGCCCGGCCCCATCTTCACGCCATACCAGGTCACCGTCTCTGGCTCGTTTCCGGCCATCCCCGCTCCCTGCCCTAGAAAGGCCTCGATTTCTTCTTCCTTGCCGGGCTTTGCCTTCAGCATCACCCAGATCGCTTGCTTCGCCATCGTGCACGCTCCTGGACCTTTGGATGCCGTTCCGGGGGCTTTGCAGTCGATGCGCCCCCGCGTTAGCCTGAGGGAGTTGTGAACATTCTTCGCTCCTCCCTTCTCTGCGCCGTTTCCTGCCTGGTGGTCACCGCCGGCCCGGCCTTAGCGGCGCAATCGCCGACTCCGCCGCCAACGCCCCCCGAAACTGCGCCGGCCCCGGCCATCCCATCCCAGACGCCCTCGTCCCTGCCCGACGCGCCGAGCGCCGTCGCGCACACCGCCCCCGCTGCCATTCCGACCGGACCGACGGTCTTGTTTGACACCAGCATGGGACGGCTCACCTGCCAGCTCTTCGATAAGGAAGCCCCGGAAACAACGGCGAACTTCATCGGTCTCGCCACCGGCACCAAGCCCTGGACCGACCCAGCCACCCACGCGCGCGTGAGCAGCAAACCGTTCTATGACGGCACGGTCTTTCACCGCGTGATCCCGGACTTCATGGTGCAGGGCGGCGACCGGCTCGGCTCCGGCCTGGGCGATGCGGGGTACTACATCCCCGACGAGATCTCGCCGTCGCTCCGCTTCGATGTTCCCGGACGGCTGGCCATGGCGAACTCCGGGCCCAACACCAACAGCTCCCAGTTCTTCATCACCGAGCAGCCCAATCCGCCGCTCAACGGGCACTACAGCATCTTCGGCCAATGTGACGCGCACTCGGTCGTGATGGTCTCAGCCATCGCCCGCGTGGAGCGCAACAGCGACGATAAACCGAACACGGACGTCTTCCTGAACAAGGTCACCGTCGTCCCTGCGGGTCAGCCCGTGCCGCCACTGCCCGCGATGCCCGCAAGCGCCGCCACCCCCGGAACATCGGCGCAGACCCCCAAACCATAAACCTGCGATCACGCGTGTTGCCCGCGCATCCAACCGAGAGCACTGTAAGGAGAAGCAATGCCAACTACCGCCACATTCAAGACCTCTGAAGGGACCTTCGTAGCGAAACTCTTTGAAACAGAAGCACCGGAAACGGTTGCAAATTTCATCGGGCTAGCCGAGGGCACCAAGGAGTGGAACTCCCGCTCCAAGAAGGGCGACAAGCTCTATGACGGATCGATCTTTCATCGCGTGATCCCGAATTTCATGGTTCAGGGCGGCGATCCCGAAGGCACCGGCATGGGCGGTCCCGGCTACAAGTTTGCCGACGAAACCAAGGGCAGCCCGCACACCTTTAAGCAGCCCGGCAAGCTCGCCATGGCCAACGCCGGGCCAAACACCAATGGCTCGCAATTCTTCGTCACCGTGACCGACACCAGCTGGCTTACCGGCAAGCACACCATCTTCGGCGAGATCACCGAGGGCTACGACGTGGTGGAG
>CAXTFS010000093.1:0-10627 GCA_964243395.1 uncultured Acidobacteriaceae bacterium
GACCGTGCTTCTCCTGGCGTTTTGCTGCACTGCCGTCGCGGAAAGAGATTAGCTCGACGGACCGTCTGACTGGCAAATCCGGCGGCTTCCAAGGTCAGGCTGCCGAGCTGAAGCCGACGGTCTCCAGTTCCGCTACGACAACTTCTACCTCGCGGGTCGACACCTTGTTGACCCGCAGCGTCGCCAGGACGCCGTCCACGTCCAATTGCTTGAAGCCCAACGTCAGGCAGGCCGCCGCCAACTCAATCTCGTCACCGAACCAGCTGAGTTTCCTGGCGTCGGGTCCCACTGGAGCCTCGTGGATGGCAAGATGTTCCGCCGAAGCCTCCACCATGCGCCGACCGTCGATTTCGCCATTGGATTGGAAAGTAAACAGGATGCGTTGGGGGGCTTGCTCAGGTGTCATCGATGCCGAGCCTACCACCGATCTGCGCCTTTCAGCCATGTGTCCCCTTCCATCCCGCACTGTGGAGGCATATGGCTCGACGATGAGAGATCAGGCGCGTTGCAGCCAACGAAAACCGTGCGCTTTGCGGCACAAGGTCTATGCAGGACACCTGATCCGCGGACAAGAAAGGAGAGGACCGGGTGGTCTCTCTCCTTTCTTGTCAACGTCCATCAACTGCGTCTTATGCTTCCAAGCGGCGGTAGTAGACAAAACCGCCCATCGCCAACAGACCGGTGCCAAGCAGGAGCAAGGAGTTCGGCTCAGGCGTGACGGTGACCGAACCGGCGAAGTCCACCCCCTCAGCAGATCCATACATCTGCTGTACCCCGAAGGTGAGCGTGTTCAAACCCAAAACGAAGTCCCCAGGGACGAACGTATAGGTGGCAACTGCGGTGCAGTTCGGTTGAGCCGTTGTGCACTTACCCGTGGTGCCGGGGCCGGCTGCAGCGGTAATCTGCGTACCGTTCAAGAAGATGCTGGTGGTATCGTCCGCGTACACGCTGATGGTGCCGGTGGAATTGCCTGGGTTCGCGTCGCTAAACGTAGACGTGTAGGTGTACGTGCCGGAGGGCTCGACGTTGGCGCCTCCGGGGTAGTTCCCCGGATCGTTGGAGACCCAGGTGGACCCGGCTACCGGACCGGCCCAGGTGCCACCACCCGTGCCGATGTCATAGGTTGTGCCACCTGCAATCGTCAGTGCGCTGTTTCCAACACCCGCCGGCGGACTGTACGTGGAGTTAGAAGCTGAGGTCGATTGGCCGTAGCTGGAAAGCGTAATGGTGCTTGCCGAGGCCACACCAGTGGCTGCCGCAAGCAATGCGGGAATACTCAGGAAATGAAGGAGCTTCATGGTGGAACCTCTTAACGTACCGCAAAAGTGGTAGGACGGGCCCACACGAAAGCTAGCATGTAATGTTGAGAGTTACTGAAAATGCTGGTAACCGACGACATCAAAAAAGTAATCGGAAGAGGAACAGAAGGCTGTCGTCTAAAGTCCACTTTCCAGCTAGAAACTCGGGCGCAACAAAGTAATCACACGAAGCTACAGGCAAGACGGGCGCCAAACCCAAAAAAGAGGGAGACGCCGGGGCGTCTCCCATTCAAGATAAGTAAAGCCCGTGCCTTATGCCTGTACGCGGCGGTAGTAGAGCAGGCCACTCATTGCCATCAGGCCGGTAGCCATCAGCAGCAGGGAGTTTGGCTCGGGGGTGACGTTGACGGTGCCGGTGAAGTCCAGGCCCTCTGCCGAGCCATGCTGCTGCACAACGCCGAAGGAGAGCACGTTGAGGCCGGTGAGGAAGTCGCTCGTCGGCAGAATAAGGCTGTCCACTGAGGTGCACGTCGGTTGGCTCGCGGCGCAGGTGCCGTTCGTTGCCATGCTTGCCGCGCTGACAATCAGGTGTCCGTTCAGAGAAACACTGGTCGTGTCATCTGCCATGATGTTGAGCACGCCGGACGAGCCAGCTCCATTCACGTCGGTAAAGGTAGAGAAGTAGGTATAGGTGCCGGTCGGCTCGACGTTGCTGCCACCGGGGTAGTTGCCGGCGTTCTGAGAGACCCAGCTGGAGTTGCCGATCGGGTCACTCCACACACCGCCTGTACCGATGTCGTAGGTCGTTCCGCCGACGCCGACGTAGGTAGCGCTGTTACTCACGCCAGCCGGTGCGGTTGCGGTGGAACCATAGCTGGAAAGGTTCAGGGTGTTGGCCGAGGCTACACCCGCGGAAAGAGCAAGAACTGCGGAAAGGCAAATGGAGCAGAAGTTTTTCATGGAACCCTCACAAGGAATGACTCGAATGGTGTAGCTGGCCTTCCATGAAAGTAGCAGCGGGTATTCGAAGAAAAACAATCATCTAGTAACGCAAATCATCACGAACGTAATAGGACTCCGGTGTGTTCCGAAGAGTCCGCCGGGACACTCCACAGTGCTGATCAAGCTGCTGTGAAAGAGATTTCTTCGCGCCAGGCGAACGCGCGCGAGCCATGACGTCGCAACGCACATGGTGCTGCTTTCCAGCCGCGCACCCTGGCGACCGATCTCGATTCTGTCGAAGAGAAACCGCCGTAACGATCGCGGCGCAGTTCAAAAGACGCTCGCGCATGGTGCGACCTCGGACCGATACGGTATGCTCTCTGCACCGCAAACGTTACTGAAACGCACAAACCACGTTACCTTCGCCACCAGCGCTCTATCACGCAGCTGCACTCATGGAATGAGGTCCTGAATGCCCCGAAGCCGACGTCGATCCACTCTTATGCCCTTTGCAACGGCGCTTCCGCTGCTGCTTTCCCTGTCACCGCTTGCCAGGGCGCAGGGTTCGGTGCAGAGCCGCCCGCTGGTCACCACGAAGATCAATGCAGCCGCGCGGACGGTGCTGGCTGGCAACGTGCGTTCTGCCGCTAATGCGGCGAACGATCGTGGAGGCGTCGAGGATGCTCTTTCCCTCGATCATCTTCTGCTGCAGCTCAAACGGGCGCCGGAGCAACAGGCAGCGCTTGATGCCTATATCGCAGAGCTGAACGACAGCTCCTCGCCAAACTTCCACAAGTGGCTGACCGCCAAGGAGCTCGGGGCGCAGTACGGTCCAGCGCAGGCCGATATCGTCGCGGTGACTGGCTGGCTGAAGGAGAACGGCTTTACCGTGAACGCGGTCGCGGCCAATGGCCTCACGGTTGATTTCAGTGGAACCGCAGGCGAGGTACGATCTGCCTTTGGTGCCCCGATCCACCGTCTCTCCGTGGACGGTGCGAGCCACATTGCCAACATGCAGGACCCCTCGATCCCTACAGCCTTGGCCGGCGTCATCGCGGGTGTGGTGTCGTTGAATGACTTCCGCCCCCACACGCTGCATCGCAACATTGCCAGGCCTCACTTCGACGCGCGGACGGGCAGCCAGAGCCTTGAGGGAACAGCGCCCACCGCAACAGGCGCGATGCATCCCGAGTACACCTTTACCTCGTCTGGCGCAACGTACCAAGCCGTCGTACCGGGTGATCTGGCAACGATCTATAACCTCAATCCACTGTTCTCCGCCGGCATCTCCGGGCAGGGCCAAACGATCGTTGTGATTGAAGACACGGATGTGTACTCCACGGCCGATTGGTCCACCTTCCGGTCGACCTTCGGGCTGAACGCCTACGGTGCCGGCTCGTTCACGCAGGTACACCCAAGCTGCACTGATCCGGGCGATAACGACGCGGACGGAGAAGCCATTCTGGACGCCGAGTGGGCCTCCGCAGCTGCGCCTTCAGCGGCAATCGTGCTGGCTTCCTGTAAGGACTCGCGCACGACCTTTGGCGGCCTGCTGGCGCTGCAGAACCTGATCAATGAAGCCAATCCGCCAAAGATCGTCTCCATTAGTTACGGCGAATCCGAGACCGAGAACGGCGCAACCCAGAACAGTGCCTTCAACTCGGCATACCAGTCGGCCGTCGCGGAAGGAATTTCTGTGTTCGTCGCCGCGGGGGATGAGGGTGCGGCCAGCTCCGACGCGGACGCGACCAACGCCACACACGGGATCTCCGTTTCAGGCTTCGCGTCCACACCCTACAACGTCGCGGTCGGCGGCACTGATTTCGGCGATACCTATGCCGGCTCCAACACGAACTATTGGAACACCACCAATACGGGTACCTACGCTTCCGCCAAGAGTTACATCCCGGAAATCCCGTGGAACGACTCCTGCGCCTCGCAGCTCATTGCGACAAAGAGCGGCTACTCTGCGACGTATGGCAAAACCGGTTTTTGTAACTCCAGCACAGGCAAGGAATACTACTTGACCACCGGCGCAGGATCCGGCGGTCCGTCAGGCTGCGCCACGGGCTCGCCCGCCGCCACGGGTGTCGTCTCCGGCTCGTGCAAGGGCTACGCGAAGCCGTCCTATCAGGCTGGCGTGGTGGGCAATCCTTCCGACAAAGTACGCGATATCCCGGATGTCAGCTTGTTCGCAGCAAACGGCGTGTGGGGCCACTACTACGTGTACTGCTACTCGAACACGGCGTACGGCGGGGTCGCCTGCACGGGGGCTCCGAGCGGCTGGTCGGGTGCGGGTGGCACCTCGTTCGCGTCGCCCATCATGGCGGCCTTTCAGGCGCTTGTGAATCAAAAGACGGGCACGTCATGGGGTAACCCGAACCCGACCTACTACAACCTTGCCAAGGCCGAGTACGGCTCCACAGGCAGCACCACGTGCAACTCGTCCAACGGCGCCGGCGGTACTTCGGCATGCACCTTCTACGACGTCACGCAGGGCGATATGGACGTTAACTGCACCGGCAAGAACAGCTGCTATAAGCCATCTGGAACCTACGGCGTGCTGTCCACCTCGACCACTGCGTACCAACCGGCATACGGAACCGGAACCGGCTGGGACTTCGCGACAGGGATCGGAACGGTGAACGCCTACAACCTGGTGAGCCAGTGGGGTTCTGTCGCCCACTAGAAGCCTTGAACTGGTAGGCACAACGCAAAAAGGCCGGGAGCTCGCATGAGCTCCCGGCCTCTTCTTTTGATCTCCGCACTTCCCTACCCTACGCGTGAAGCGCCTTTCCCTGAAACATCGCCGCCTCTGCCGTCCTGCGTCGTACCAGACCTGAAACAAGGACACCGTCAACATGGACCCACAAGCCGAACTGCGCTGCAGCGCCCTCGAAGTCCTGAAGATTTACCTTCCCTAGCAGGCTTGACCGCAGCAGGTTCCCGGCGCCCGCATTGAAGCAGAAATCCACCAGTGCGTCGAACTGATGCTGTTGAAGGGCAACTTCAACTGCCCGGTTGACGCAACCGACCGCGGTGTTCAGGTCGGCGCGCAGCAAGGTTTCCGCCTCACCCTCCGTTACGGAGCGGCCAGGATGAACATCGTGTCCTGTGTGCCCATACCCGATGGTCCACACCCCCGCAGCATCCTGGTAGGCCTGGAGTCGAAGTCCCTCAAACGCCTTCGTTAGGGAAAGGCCGGCGTCGCTATAGGTGAACCGTTGCATGGATTGCGCCTCCTCCGGCGCTTGAGCTTGGGGATGAGCCGTCACGGCCCGCTTAGACGTCGAATAGCGGACGCCTGCAGCAAGAAGGCTGGGCGTAAACTGAAGGGGTCAGTGGCCTTTGCGCGCCGCACCTGAATCGAACGGAGTTTGGACCCTTGGCAGCAGAAACGATCTACGATCTCGTCATCCTTGGCGGCGGTCCCGCCGGCTATACCTGCGGCATCCGTGCAGCGCAATTGGGTCTCAAAGTTGCCCTGATTGAGAAAACGGACAAGCTCGGCGGCACCTGCCTGCACTGGGGCTGCATCCCGACAAAAAGCATGCTGTTTTCTGCTGAAGTCTGGGATCACCTGAAGCACGCAGCGGAGTATGGTATCGACGGCGTCGACGCCCCGCGTGTGAACTGGGACAACGTAATCAAGCGGAAAAACGACATCACGCTGAAGCACACCAAGGGTCTTGACTTCCTGATGAAGAAGAACAAGATCACGGTAGTGCGCGGTCACGGCCGTCTCAACGGTCCGGCAAAGGACGACGTCTGGTCCGTAAACGTGAGTGATGAGGACAAGGCGCAGAAGCGCGGCCGCGACCTGCAGGCCGAAGGCTACACGCAACAGTCCGTCACTCAGGTGAGGGGAAGAAAGCTTGTCCTCGCTATGGGCTCCGACGCGCGCATGCTGCCCGGCTACGAAGCTGACGACACCATCATGACCAACATGCAGATCCTCACGCTTCCCGCCATGCCGAAGTCGATGATTGTCATCGGTTCCGGTGCAGTAGGTGTGGAGTTTGCTTCCGTCATGAACAGCTTCGGCGCCGAGGTCACCATCATCGAAGCTCTCCCGCGCATCGTGCCCGTCGAGGACGAGGAAGTTTCGAAGGAACTCGCTCGGCAGTATAAGAAGCGCGGCATCGACATCAACACGAGTTGCAAGGTCGAGAAGATCGCAAAGAATGATGCCGGCGCACTCGTCACCTGGACAGACGCCGCAGGCAAGCAGCAAACGAAGCAGGCCGAAAAGGTTCTCGTCGCCGTAGGCCGCGCTCCGCGCACCTACGATGCTGGCGTCGACACTATCGGTCTTGAGCTTGAGCGTGGCTTCATTCCCGTGAACGAATGGATGGAAACGAAACTTGCCGGTCTTTATGCAATTGGCGACATCGTTGCAGGCCTCCCACAGCTGGCTCATGTGGGCGCGATGGCCGGTATCGTTGTCGCCTCGAAAGCTGCCGGTAAGTATGCCCGCCCGGTGCGCAAAGACCGTGTCCCCGGATGCACTTATTGCGATCCGCAGATCGGCTCCGTTGGCCTCACGGAGGCACAAGCCAAAGCGAAGGATTATCAGGTCAAGGTGGGCAAGTTCCCCTTTGTCGGCAATTCCAAAGCCACGATCCTCGACGCCCACGACGGCTTCGTCAAAGTCGTTTCAGATGCGAAGTACGGTGAAATCCTCGGCGTCCACATCATTGGTCCATCAGCAACGGAGCTCATCTCCGAGTGCGTCACTGCCATGGAACTTGAAGCGACCGTCGAAGAGATGATGTTCACCATTCACGCCCATCCCACCCTGTATGAAGCACTCCTCGATGGCTTCTCCAGCGTCGAAGGTATGGCCATCAACGTCTAGGACCAGCAATCCGTCCGAAGAAGGCCGTTATTTGCCTTTTTCATCACTTAGAACAATGGTTTGCTTACCCTCGTCTGAGATGGTCTCAACGCAGGTGATCTCGACGTAACCATCGGCGTCCACCGCACCGCTCACTCTAAGCTTCACTAACGCCTGCCCCTGCGCACTCTCCGTGCGCAGGCGTAACTCCAAGACGTTCATTGATCTTCGCTCCTTCCGTCTCGCTCAGCCAAACGCTCAATGATGAAAGTCCTCCAGCTCCTGCAACTCGGCCGCATCCCTTACGAAGAAGGTTTGCGCGTCATGGGAGCTGTGGCCGAAGCGCGCAAACAGGGTACGGTCAGTGACACGCTTTTGCTCATGGAGCACCCTCCCGTACTAACCCTCGGCCGCAACGCAACCCGGCGCAACATCCTTGCCACCGATGAGCTGCTCGCTCGCAAGTCGATCGCCATCCATGAAATCAATCGGGGTGGCGATGTGACCTACCACGGGCCAGGACAACTTGTTGGCTATCCGGTCTTCGATCTGCGCGGCGATCTACCCGGCAGGCGCGGCCCGCATCTCGGCCCGGTCGACTTCGTGCGGCTTCTCGAAGAAGCGCTGATCTTCACCTGCAAAGATTTCAACGTCCGCGCCCAGCGCATCTGCAAGCGTACCGGGGTCTGGACCTACGCAGGCGGCACCGTCCCGGAAAAGAAGATCGCCGCCATCGGCATCCATGTGTCCGGGGCCGTCACCACGCACGGCTTCGCGCTCAACGTCACCACCGATCTCCGCGACTTCGAAACCATCGTGCCCTGCGGCATCACAGACCGTGGCGTCACGTCGCTCGAGCAGGAAGCCGACCCCGACGCCCAACCCTCGATGGTTCGTGCCGCCGACTCCGTTGCCCGTAACCTGGCTCGCATCTTTGACTGCCAGGTCATCGCCGCCACGTCCCTTGAACACCTTTTAGGGGCCGTTGTCCATGGCTGATTTGCGCGATGCGCTTACCGCACGGTGCGGGCCCACCCCTGCACAGCCCTCGTATAATCCCTACTTGCACAGCTAAGCTGCCCGAAAGCTACAGAGAAGCGCCGCAATCGCGCCCATCGCCTCACCCCGGAGATCTCCCCGATGCCGACCGAAGTTCTTATGCCCCAAATGGGCGAATCCATCACCGAAGGCACCCTGACCAAGTGGCTCAAACAACCAGGCGACACCGTCGCTCGTGATGAGCCGCTCTTTGAAATCTCCACCGACAAAGTCGACGCGGAGATCCCCTCGCCCGTCGCTGGCACTCTGGGCGAGATCAAGGTCACCGAGGGCGCAACAGTGGGTGTCAACACGGTCGTCTGCACCGTCACCGAAGGCGCCCAGGCCGCTGCCGCACCTGCGCCGTCGAGCCCCTCCAATACACCCGAGACCGCGTCATCCTCGCCGATGAAGGAAGACACCGTCACACCCTCGGCTGAAGCAACGGCCATCCGCGACACCTCCCTCAACGGCGCATCCGCCCCCGCTGCAGCAACGCCGGCCGAAGCGGGCCCGGGCACCGAAGTCCTGATGCCCCAGATGGGTGAGTCCATCACCGAAGGCACCCTGACCAAGTGGCTCAAGAAGGTGGGCGACACCGTACAACGGGACGAGCCGATCTTTGAAATCTCCACCGACAAAGTCGACGCAGAAATCCCCTCGCCCATCGCTGGAACACTGACCGCGATCAAAGTCGAGGAAGGTTCTACCGTCACGATCAACACGGTTGTCGCCGTCATCGGCAGCGCCGCCTCCGCGCCCGCACCGCAGGCAGCCGCCCCCAGCACGCCGGCACCATCGGCAAAGCAACCATCGGCACCCAGCGCGCAACCCATCGCCTCTGCCTCCACCGGCGAGCCGCTACGCTCATCCCCGCTCGTGCGTAAGATCGCCTCAGAAAACAACGTCGATCTCTCCGCAATCACGGGAACCGGCGCCTCCGGCCGTATCACCAAGGGGGACATCGTCGGCCACATGGAAAACGGCGGCGCGCCCAAGGCACAGCCTTCCGCTTCGGCCAGCCCGCAGCCCGCAGCGCAGTTCCAGGACCGAACCACTGCTGCATCGACGCCTTCCCCGGACGCCGCCACCCACGCCACCTACGCACAGGCGCAGTCTGCCGCGGCAACAACCGCGCCAGCCAAGGCCGCCGCTGCTCCGACCCCGCAGCCGGGTGAACTCGTCCCCATGTCCAAGATGCGCGCCATCATCGCGCGTCGCATGGTCGAATCCAAGCAGACCAGCGCCCATGTCCACACCGTCTTCAAAGTGGATATGACCCGCATCGCCCGTATCCGCGAGAAAGAGAAGACCAAGTACGAGCAGCGCAACGGCGTCAAGCTGACCTACATGCCGTTCATCACCCGCGCCGCAGTCCAGGCACTGCGCAAGCACTCCATTGTGAATGCTGCTACGGAGGGCGAAGCCATCCGCTACAACAAGCACATCAACATCGGCATCGCCGTCGCACTCGAATGGGGCTTGATCGTCCCCGTGCTTAAGCAGACCGAGGAGAAAAGCTTCCTCGGCGTAGCCCGCGGCATCGTCGATCTTGCAGAGCGCGCTCGCTCCAAGAAACTTGCCCCGGATGATGTCGCCGGAGGCACCTTCACCCTCACCAACTCCGGCATCTTCGGCGAGCAGTTCGGTACCCCAATCATCGCGCAGCCGCAGTCCGCTATCCTCGGCATCGGCGGTCTCAACAAGGAGCCCATGGTCCTCACCGACAAGGACGGCAATGACTCCATAGCGGTTCGCTACATCCAGCGCTTCACGCTCGGCTTCGATCACCGCATTATTGATGGTTCTGACGCTGGCAAGTTCATGACCGACTTCAAGAACTATCTCGAGAACTGGACCGAAGACATCGGCTAGGTCCCTGTTCCATCGAAGAAGCGGCAGACCCAGGTCTGCCGCTTTCTTTCGTGTGAACGCCATCGCGCAAACTCGATTAGGTAAGCGTGACCGCCTGCGAAGATGAACCACCAGCATCGCTTGCTACCGGCTTGACCACAGCCAGGGCGGCAACCGGCCCAGCCAGGATGTTGAACACATTCTGGATCCAGGTGCTGATCACGCTTTCCTTTTCCGTGGTCACACCCTTGCTCGTCAGAATGGCGCTCAGCGCGGGCATGGCCGCCTGCACAGCGATCGACGCCTTCTGCGCGCCCGTCAAATTGATTCCGGCCGCCAGCGACGCCTGTGCCACTTGTTGAGCCCCCACAATCGCATTCACGGCAACCTGGTACTCCGGTCCAGCCGGTGTGAGCGCAAGGATCGGCTCTGCCTCAACCGCGGCTGTCTCCAAAGCCCTCGCCACAGGCTGTGCCTTCACAAACACCGCCTTCACCTCATCGATGAATCGTTGTATCGCACTCTCCGGTGCGCTTCCGGTCACAGCAACAACTGCCGTAGTCGACATGTACTCTCCTCCGCAAGTGCGGATACTGCAAGAAGCCAGGGCACGACTACTCTCCCGTAGGCGAGATGTTCGTCGTGCCGCCATCCTTGTTTGTTACTTGGGTCCGGTTCTGTGTAAGCAGAGCCAGAC
>CAXTFS010000094.1:0-4034 GCA_964243395.1 uncultured Acidobacteriaceae bacterium
CATCGAGGTCCAGCACAGGACCGCCTGCGCGGCAACCACGGCGCCGGCAATGACCAGAAACACCTTGCGCTGACGGCTCTCCAGCACGTCGGCAAACACGCCGCCAATGAAGGTGAACAGAAAGGGCAACGCCCACAGCCAGGGTGCCGTAAAGACCTGTGTGGTGTACAGCGGTACGAGCGCCAGCACAACGAGCAGCGGCGCGGTATTGCCGAAGTAGCGCGAGCGGCGCACGCCAACGTAGATCAGCACTGCAATCGCGGTGGCAAAGGTGATGCCCAGGTTGGAAGGGCTCTGCAGAAAGCGGCGTGCGGCCTCCAGTGTGAACCAGAGCCGGGCGCTGCCGCCGGAGAACACATACACAAACGCCGATGGCCGAAAGGAGAAGCTCGCGAAGAGGATGGCGAGCGCACCCAGCGCGGCAAAGATCATGATCTGCGACACGTAGGACCGGCGGCGCTCGGCGAGGTAGAAGAAGAACATCGCGCCGAAGAAGAAGCCGACCATCGCAGCGAGAAGATGGGCGGCGGCGGTGAGGCCCAGGGCAGCGGTCAGCAGGATGATGCGCGGCCGCCACTTGTGCCGTGGCCCCTGCAACGCATGCGCTACACCGATCGCAGTGTAGACCAGGCCGTAGAGCCCCCACAGCGCGAGGATTTCGTTGTTGGGCGTTGTGGCGTAGCGCAGGATCGCTGGGCAGAAGATGTACAGCGAAAGCGCGATCGCGCCGCCAGGGTTGCCGAAGAGGCGTCGTGAAACCCACCAGAGGCCGCCGCCGAGCCACACGGCGCAGAAGACAAAGGGCAGGCGGATGAGCCACTTGACGTCGGTGAGCTCGTGGCGGGCCTCCCACGTGGAGCCGTTCAGGGAGCCGCCGCTGTAGAGGCGGTTTTCCGGCCTGCGCAGGTGATCGGCGCCCAGCAGCAGCAGGCGCTGCACGGTCAACGGCAGGCCAGCGACGCGGTAGGCGAGCGTGCCGTCGCCGTTGAGGTTGCCGCAGGAGGTGAAGTAGCCCTGGATGGGTGAAGGGCGCTCCCACATCTCGCGGCCGCAGCGCGCAAAGCGGTAATCGTCGGAGTTCAGCGGCTGGTGGACGACGATCCAGAGACACTGACCGAGGAGAATCAAGAGCAAAACCGCTGCGACCCTTTGTCCAGGGCCGATGTAAAAACCGCGCCAACGCATCAGGATCTAGGGTACAGCGCGGAGGCGGCGGCGGCGCAGGGACCCGGCCACCCTTTCGCCCTGTAGGCTTACCCTTGATGGATTCGCTGACATTTACCCCTGGTGAGGCTTTTCTCTCGTCCAACTCGCCGCAGGTGCCCTGGACGGTAGTTTTCGAAGATGAAGGGGCCGCGGGCTATGCCTACGCCTGCGATCGCTCGCACGAACGGCAGGAAGACGCCATTCTGGACGCGATGCTGATCTACAACGTGGCCTCGCTTGAAAGCAACGGGGTCGAGCGCATCGCCGCGGTGCAATGGTCCCGTGACGGCATGCAGGCGGTGTTGTACCTGGATGGCACGGCGCAGGCGTTGATGGATTTCAGCGTGCGCGAAAGTTGTTGCCGGCTCGACTTCCCAAACTTCATGGAAGCGCAAGGGGATCCGTGGCGCAAGAGCTCGCATGCGTGGGACCCGGCGCGGCTGGAGCGCTTCGAAGCAGGGCTGTACAAGTAGGGCTGTACAAGTAAGGCCAGGCAAAGCAAAGCCCCGAACTCGAGGGAGTCCGGGGCCTGGAAACTACAGGTGCCTACTTGTCGGCTGGCGCAGTCATCTTCTCGTGCATCTTGGCGATCAGGGCATCCGGAACGATGCCGGTCAAAGCGCCTTCGATCTTGGTGGTCAGGCTGGCGGAGTAGACGTGTTCGTCGCCCGCCATCAGCGCCTTGAAGCCCTGCTTGGCCACATCGTAGGGCTCCGATTCCTTTTTGCCTTCGGTGCCGACCTTGGTGTCGCCCAGCTCGGCACGGTTGAAGAAGTTGGTGTCGGTCGGCCCCGGCTGCAGCAGGGTGACCGAGACGCCCGTGTCCTTGAGTTCATACCGCAGGCTCTTGCCAAACGAGAGATCGAACGCCTTGCTGGCAGCGTAGACGGCCTCCTTGGGCGCCACCATCTCCGCGGCGATCGAGGAGGTAATGAGGATCTTGCCGTCCTTCTGCGCGACGAGCTTGCGGGCGGCGTACTTGGCGATGTGCACCGTGCTCTCGCAGTTCAGGCGGACGATGTTAATCTCCTTTTCGAGATCCGTATCGACGAACAGACCGCCGATGCCCACGCCGGCGTTGATGGCGACCGCGTCGACCTTGCGTCCGGCGGCTTCCACGGCTTGCCAGAAGCTCTTGCACCCGTCGAACGTAGCGAGGTCGGCCTCCACCGGCGTGACGCTGACGCCCAGCCCGCCGAGTTGAGCCGCGGCATCCTTGATGCTCGCATCTTCCGCATTGATGATGAGGTCGAATCCGTTTTCGGCGAAGACCTTTGCCAGGTTGAAGCCGATACCGCTTGAAGCGCCAGTAACTACTGCTAATTTCTCTGCCATACAAAGCCCCTTGCCCCGGCCGTTGCGGCCCGAGCTATACCGGTTTCAGATGCAAAGCCCGCCGTCAGTGGTGTGCGGCGCAGGCCAGCCTTTCAAGCTCGCGAACATCCCGCTTTGACCTGATGGAGTGTTTCAGGAAGAGGGGACTCCAACCCTCACGCCCGGTAGAACATTTGGTGCCGAAGAAAGGACTCGAACCTTCACACCCTTGCGAGTACATGGACCTGAACCATGCGCGTCTGCCAATTCCGCCACTTCGGCTCACCGGTCGAGGCATGCGCCTCCACCACGTGACAACCTAGTCTCCCAAACGAGGGGGAGCCTGTCAATCGGGGAGGGCGGCGGTACACTGTGCGAGCGAAGCGTGCTTTCTGAGCACTCGGCCCGCTCCGCGTACCTTCTCCCGGAGCCCTGCATCGTCGCATGAGTGAGTCCCACCCGACCCCTTCGCCCGCCTCCGCTGATGCGACCATCCCCGAAGATCTCGCGCTGGAGATACGCCGCATCGCCCACGATCTCTCGAACTCGCTGGAGATCATCGTGCAGACAAGCTATCTGCTTTCGATGGCGGAGCTGAAGGAGCCCGCAAGCGAGTGGCTGCGCATGCTGGACTCCGGCGTGAACCGTGCGCTGGAGATCAACGGGCAGTTGCGGGAGTACATCAAGGCCCACGCGCCGCGCTAGTCCTGGCTTGCGCCCCTGTTAATTCGAAGCGGCTATGGCTTCGACAATCTTGTCCATGACCGCCCGGTCAGGCGTCGTGCCGGGTTGGTGGTTGTCGACAAGGATTGAAAAGATCACCTGGTGGCCGCTCGCGCATTGCACGTAGCCGGCCAGCGCGCGACTCTCGCCCAGTGTGCCGGTCTTCGCGAAGACGTTTCCCTTGAGCGGCGCCGTCCCGAAGCGCGAAGCTAACGTTCCATCGACCCCGCCAATGGGCAGGGCCGCTTTCCATTGCGGAAACCACGGCTGCGTGGCCGCAAAGGCGAGCAGCTGCGCCTGGGCACCCGGGGTCACGAGGTCCTTGGTGCTCAGGCCGGAGCCGTCGTACAGGGCAACCGCATCCGGATCGAAGCCTTGGTCGATCAGGTACTGGCGCACGACACGGACCCCCTGGACAACGGTGTTTTCCGTGCCGAAGGTGGCCGCCAGGCGCCGCAACATGGCTTCCGCGTGCAGGTTCTTGGAAAGCTTCAACGTAAGCACCACGTCGTCCACCAGCGGGCCGGAGGTGTGGCTGGCCAGCGGCTGACAGCCGTCGTTGCAAAGCACCTGCGAGGCGAGGCTGGAGGTCCCATTTGCCTCTGCGTCGGCTGTGAGCGGCTTATCAGGCAGGGAGAGCGGCTCATGCACCCCCGCGGCAAAGCTGCGGGTGTCCGGCGAGTAGGCGCGCCCGGCCGGTCGAAACCCCGCGTGCACGCCATGCGCCGCGAGGCGGTCCACGAAGGCGCTCTCGGCGAAGCTGAGCGGGTCGGCAATGGCGACATCGTCAT
>CAXTFS010000094.1:4044-10587 GCA_964243395.1 uncultured Acidobacteriaceae bacterium
GGCTTGCCCATCGCCACCGCGCCCCCGACGTCGAGAAGGTTCTCGTCATTTTGCGAGCGGTGCATCCGAAGTGCGGCTGGGTCGCCCGCGGGCACCGTGCGGACACTGTTGAGCAGACGCCCCTGCGTGACGGCGGGCGTGAGCGAAGCCTGCGCCGCGTCGCCCGCGTGGATGCCGGGCGCGACGGCCAACTGCACCGTGTTGTCATTCAGAATGAAGCCGGTAACAGGCGCGCCATAGCCTGCGAGCTGATCGTCGATCTCCCAGCCCTGGGGGTAGGGATCCCAGAGCCAGTCATCGACCGACACACCATCCCGCACGCTGCGAATGCCGTGCGCCGCCGTCGCCGCGGCAAAATCGTCGAGCACGGCGAGTGGAGCATTGCCACCGGGCGAGCTGGGCGTGGCTCCGGCAAAGTTGGCGTCGCCCGCACCGTGCAGCGAAAGATAGCCTTCCAGCGTGCCATCGCTCCGGATGGTGCCGGTATACGTGAGTTGCGTTACCACGCGCGCGTCCGGGCCCAGCAGCGCCATCGCCGCCACGGTGGTGAACAGCTTGGCGGTGGAGGCGGGACGAAAGAATTTGCCCTCGTCGAGACCGTAGAGCGGTGTGCCATCCATCGCGGCCACGGCGATGCCCCAGTGCGCCCGTGCCACGGCCGGGTCGTTCAGCAGCGCACGGATGCGGATGCCCAGCGGTGTGCTCCCCTCGTGCGGATAGGCCCTTGGAGGCGCCGTCGCAGTAGCCTGGCTCAAGGGCGGTGAAGCTTGTGTCGCCAGCGCCTGGCCATGGCGCCGACCAACGCCCGCGCTGAGCAGCAGCGTGGCGCAGGCCAGGGTACGTAAGAGAGACATGGGCGGAGTCTACAATGACGCGGATGAGCTTTGCGCCCCGTCCGCGGTTCGATTGGCAGTTGCGCTCACGCGTGCTTTCGCTTGGTGAGCGTACGCGGGTGATGGCGATCGTGAACCTCACGCCGGATAGCTTCTCCGGCGATGGGCTGTCGGAACGTGGGTTCGATGCGGCTGTCGAAGCCGCGGTAAGGGCGCACGATGCCGGTGCGGACATCCTGGATCTGGGTGCAGAATCGACCCGGCCTGGCGCCACACCGATCGGCGCGGATGAGGAGCAGGCGCGATTGCTGCCCGTGCTGGAGGCGCTGTGCCGCGAGCGTCCCGGGGCGGTGATCTCGATCGACAGCTACCATGCGGCCACGGCGCTGGCCGCCGCGAAGCTGGGCGCAGAGATCATCAATGATGTGTCCGGGCTGCAGTGGGACTGCGCGATGGCGCAGGGTGTGGTGGAGACCGGCTGTGGTCTTGTGCTGATGCACACGCATGGCCGCCCCACGGAGTGGCGCGGCATGGCGCCGCTGGGCCGTGAGGCCGTGCTGCAGCATGTCTTTCGCGGCCTGGTGGAAGGGCTTGCGCTGGCCGAGGTAAGCGGCGTGCGCACGGAGTCCATTGTGCTGGATCCCGGCTTTGCGTTCGGCAAGGTGGGCGCGGAAAACTTCACGCTGCTGGCCGATCTGGGCCAGCTGCATCAGCTGGGACGGCCGTTGTTGGTGGGGCTTTCGCGCAAGGGGTTTCTGGGTGAGGCTGTGCGTTTCGTGCAGGCTCACGGCGCGTCGTCAAAGGTGCCTGTGCCACCGGCCCTGGCGCGCCGCGATGCAACGCTCGCGGGCAATGTGGCGGCGATCCTGGCGGGGGCACACATCGTGCGCGTCCATGATGTGCAGGCGACGCGTGAGGCGGCAGCCATTGCGGATGCCGTCCTCGCCGCCGCCGTGCGTTAACGGCACAACGGCGGCTCGAAGACATGCTGGATCAGCGGCCGGTGTTTGGGTTCGGCGGCACCTTGGCGCCTTCGCGTCTTGCCTTGGAGAGGCCGATCGCGATGGCCTGTTTCGGATTGGTGACCTTCTCCCCGGAGCTGCTGCGCAGCTGACCGCGCTTCATCTCGTGCATCTCCTGGCCAACCTCCTGGCTCGCCTTGGGGCTGTACTTGCGGCCGGTGGCGCTCTTCTTCGTTGCGGTCTTGCCCACCGTTTTCTTTGCGGAAGACTTCTTTGCCACGAACTTCTTGGCTATCGCTTTCTTCGCTGCAGTCTTCGGTGCAGTCTTTTTTGTGACGGTCTTCTTTGCCGCTGATTTCTTAACGGTGCTCTTCTTTGCGACGGACTTCTTCGCAGCGAACTTACCAGCAGTCTTCTTCGTGGCGGACTTCTTCGATGTTGTCTTCTTCGCGGTCGCCATATTGGTCAACCCTCCGCTTAGTGAGAGGGTGGGGTGCACCAATTTCGTTGCACATCACTTACCGGGGTTTGTGCTGATCGCACATCAGCTTGCAGGCAAACGTCCACGCACACGCGCCCTGCGCCCTGTCATCCATAGACCCAGGGCCACAAACGCGAACACGCTTAACCCGGTGCTCCAAGCGGTGTAGAAGAGTTGCCGATGCGTGTGCTTGAGCTCCCCTCGTCTCCATGCCGCATAGCTGACGTTGAGATCGTCTGAGAGCCCCGGAATCGTAATCGCGTTGAAGTGCCCGTCGGCGTCAGGACTGGACGGCAGGGAACCGAAGATGCGCTCGGGCTGCGGCGCGGCGCCGGCGCGATCCTTGGGAATGGCAGCAAAGAGTGCGTTGGCTTCCGTGTCGCGCGGATCGTTGAACAGCGCGCTGTCCGCGGTGTTGGGGAACAGCGTGGAGCGGCCGGTCATACGCTTTTCGACCGCCGAGACGACATCCTGACAGACACCCAGGGTGTAGTAGCCGCCGAAGGGCAGCGTGGGGCGATCGGCATGCTCGTGCATGTAGGCCACAGTGATCGCAGCGATCAAACGTGTGACCTCGACCGCCTGCCCGTCGGTGTAGGTGTGCGCGTCCCGCTTTCCCACCCAGGCCTGATCGAGCGTGTCCATGGTGCGCCACTCGGCTTTGCCGTCGACGCCGAAGTAGTGACTGACATCCGCGTTCATGTGTGGGCCGCGAATGTGCCACTCGTACTCGGCGTGAGACACGGGCACGAGCAGAGGTCGTGGCCGATGAAAGAGATCACCCGAGCCGGGCACCGCAAGCTCCGTGTTGACCCAGAAGGGCATCATCACGTCCTGCCCCTTGTAGTGCAGATGGCCGAAGTTGGCGAAGTAGCGTGAGTCCGTCACGGTGACCGTGTGGCCCGCAGAGATCAGCGCGGCGACAAGTTCCTGCGGCGTCGCTGCCGCATGGCCGCCAACAATCGCAGTGAAGGGTCGGGCGTCCGTGAGGCCGTTGGACGCAAGGCGGTTAAGCACATCCGCAAGGCGTTGCGACGCGGCGTGCTCGGGCGCGAGGTCGTTGGGTCCGTCGCCACGTACGACGTCCATACCCAGCGGGGTGACGATGCCGTCCGTGGTGAAGCCGGGCAGTGTTGATGGCGCATCGAGCGAGACGGTCTGCGCTTCGTCCAGCTTGTAGGGGCCGAGGTCGAGAAAGACGCGTGCCTGCGTGTCGCTGAGCGCAGCGGCACCTGGATGCACGGCGCTCATGCCTTCGAGCTTCGTGTTCCTGCCCAACGCATCGCTGGCCAGGCGCACCGTGGGGTTGATCTCACGCATGGTCCAGCCCGGAAAGCGATCGAGGGCCTGCCAGTCCTTGCCGAGAACACGCCTGCGCAGCTCGTCGATGAGCCTCGGCGTCAGCAGTGCGGGACCCTTCTTGCCTCTCGCATTGTTCCGAGCGCCGTCGAGTTCCTTGAGCACTGCTTCGGTGAAGCCGGGGTGTGCGGAAAGCTCACGCATCATGGCCGAAAGCAGGACCGTATTGGGCGGCAGCGGATGTTCGGGCGCGATCATACGAGGTCTGCAACCGGCGAGCGCGAGTACGCTCCCCAGCAAGGCTACTTTGCGCAAGCGGTGCATGGCCAAGTGTGATGCGCCGGGACGCGGTTGCTGGCGACGATCAATGATTGGGCCTCGGGTGCTCGAGCGGCCAGTAGGGTTCGCCGGCCGGAATAAAGCTGACGGGGATGCTTGGAAACAGTTGCTGCACACGAGCCGCAAACGGCTTCATGCCGATCTCCTCCGACGCGTTGTGGCCAAGCAGAATGAGCGCGATGCCGCGGCCCTGCAACGCGGCATCGCGCGCATACTCCACTGTCTCCCACTCCGACGCTTCGCCGGCGACAAGGACCTGCACGCCTGGATGTTCCAGTTCCGCAATCTGCCCGCGTTCCGGCGCTGCGCCCACGCTTAGGGCCACGTGGGTGACAGGCATGGATGGGTCGCCGACAACACGCACGGCCTGGGCGTTGAACTTCGTTGCGAGATCGCGGGCAAGGGCAGCGACGGTGGTGGGTGGCAGCGTGAAGTAGCGCTGCTCGCCGGCATCCTCATAGGCCTTCCAACCGGCCTGGTCGATGAAGGCTTCGAAGATGCGGTCGGGCTTCGCCATGTGGATGGTGTCGTGCAGGCGGAAGATCACCAGGCCGTGCGCCTGGATGTAGGCGAGCTTCTCCTTGTAGACCGGGTCATTGGTGAAGAGCTCGGTGCTGTCGCGATGGTTATAGAAGGTGGGCTCGTGCGTGAGGATGAGATTCTTGCCCTGCGCGACGGCCTCGTGCAGCACGGTCATCGTGGGCAGAAACGTGGTGACGATGCCCGTGACGGGAGTTGAAGGATCGCCTGCCTTGTAGGTGTCCACGGTGTTCGGCGGAAACGTCGTGCCGAAGTCGGCTTCGATGCGGTCGATCACCTGCTGGGCCGTGGGCCTGGCAGCCGGTACCTGCGCCATCGCCATGGAGGAAATCAGAATTGCAAGAAGAGGACGGGGCCACCGCACGAAGCGCATGGTGCCTTTGTACCACTCCATGAGAATCGACGGAGCAGGTTGGTGAAGAGCATCGTCGCTCAGACACTAGACCATCGGTTGTTGCCGAAGACGGAGTGCACCGGATGGCGGGAGAACTACGCCGCGTCCAGTTTCTTGATCACAAGTTCGTTCAGCAGCGCCGGGTTGGCCTGACCTTTCGAAAGCTTCATCACCTGGCCCACAAAGAAGGCAGAGACGGTGCGCTTGCCGCCCTTGAACTGCGCGAGTTGTGAGGGATTTGCGGCGATGACCTGGTCGATCATGCCTTCAATCGCGGAGGTGTCAGAGATCTGCTGCGGCTTGTCGCGGTTGTAGACAAAGGCAAAGTCGCGGCCCTCGGTGAAGCAGGTGTCGAGCAGCTGCTTGAGCTGCTTGGAGCTGATCTCGCCGGCCTCGGTGAGGTCGGCCGCGAGGACGACGCCTTCGAGCGTCACGGGGGATTGCTCGAAGGCGATGTCGGCCGCACGGAGACGCGCGGTGATCTCCGAGAGCAGAATGGCGGCCACGCGGCGCGGGCTCCTGGCGAGCTTCGCCGCAAGCTCAAAGCGATCGGCAAAAGCGCGGTCAGCGGCGATGGTCGCGGCATCCTGCGTGGACAGGCCGTAATCGGTGACGAGTCGTGCACGGCGAGCCTCGGGCAGTTCCGGCATGGCGGCGAGGATGGCGCGCTGCCAGGCTTCACCTACGACCAGCGGCGGGAGGTCCGGCTCGGGGAAGTAGCGGTAGTCGTGCGCCTGCTCCTTGGAGCGCATGGAGAAGGTACGGCCTTCGGCGTTGTTCCAGAGACGCGATTCCTGCACAACGCGGCCACCGTCTTCAAGTACGGCAATCTGGCGCTCGATCTCGTACTCGAGCGCGGCGCGGATGTAGCGGAAGCTGTTGACGTTCTTGACTTCGGCCTTGGTGCCAAATTTCTCTGCGCCTTTGAGCATGACGCTGACGTTGGCGTCGCAACGCAGCGATCCCTCTTCCATGTTGCAGTCCGAGACGCCGGTGTAGAGCAGAATTTCTTTCAGCCGCGTGAGGTACTCGAAGGCCTCATCGGCGGTGCGCAGGTCGGGCTCGGAGACGATCTCGATCAACGGTGTGCCGCAGCGGTTTAGGTCGATGTAGGTGCGGCTGGCCGAGTCTGCAAAGCCGTCATGGAGGCTCTTGCCGGCGTCCTCTTCCAGATGGAGCCGCGTGATGCCGATACGCTTCGAGAAGGGCTGACCGTCCGCATGGAGCGCAGGGACATGGAGCGCGCCGAACTCGGCGAGTGGCTTGTCGAACTGCGAGATCTGGTAGCCCTTCGGCGAGTCCGGATAAAAGTAGTTCTTGCGGGAAAAGATGGAGGTCTCGTTGATGCGGCAGCCGATGGCACTCGCCGCAAGCACGGCCTTTTCAACCGAGTCGCGATTCAACACGGGCAGGGCGCCGGGCAGGCCAAGGCAGACGGGGCAGGTGTGCGTGTTGGGCTCGCCGCCATACTCGTTGCGGCAACCGCAGAAGTTCTTGGTCGCGGTCAGCAGCTGAACGTGCACCTCAAGGCCGATCACGGGCTGGTACTTGGCGAGGATGGCGGGCGTAAGCGCGGCAACGGCAGGCATGGGTCGATTCTAGCAATCGGTCCGCACCCCAACACCCTGCAGGCGCGCATCTGAAAGGCAGGTTTCATCATCCAGGTTGGACAATCCAGATCGAAGAACGCAGCCA
>CAXTFS010000095.1:0-10571 GCA_964243395.1 uncultured Acidobacteriaceae bacterium
TCCGAGTCCTACGGCCAACGAGAGCGCGAAGACGATTCCGCCGAAGAGGATGCCAAAGGCCAGCTCGACGATAGTACCGCCGATGCGCAGGTGATCGAGTGCCATCGCGGCGGTCAGCACGAGAACGAGCCACTTTACGCCGAGCGACAGCACGCGGGCATATTGCAGCTGCGCGTTTACGGCGCCGATGAGCACAGAACGGGATAAGAAGCGAGCGACCAAGCCGCCAAAAAAGAGCAGAAGAACGGCACCGATCAGATGAGTAAGGTAGGGCAGAACGAACAGTTCCACCTGCGCATTGGCCTGGTACGCTGCGTCGAATGCGGTGATCCCGATCGCGATGCCGACGATAATGCAGATCCAAAGCACGGTGCGCGAGACGAGCAGCGCCGGGGAATGCGCGGGGGACCAATCGCCGAGACTCGTGACGGCGCCAGGCAGGCGGCGCGAGGCAAGGCGCTCATCGAAGCGGACACGTGACAGAATCGCGCGGCAGGCTGCGGCAAGCAGAAAGCCAAGGGCTGTCAGGAGAACAATTGACAGCAGAAACACGAGCAGGCCAGGGAGAAAACTGACCAGCACGTCCACAACCCGGTGCGTCGACTGGCGAAGAGCAAATTCAATCTGCGGTCCCATATGTTTCCTTTCTGCAGCGGGCCCAATGGCGAGACATACCGCGGCTACACGCTATGGGTTGAAGCGATCGGGCCAGCGCCAACGAGACACCAGATAGGATTTTTCCTGCTCAAAGGCAGCCGCGGTGATCTCAAGCATGTACGAGGTCTGCGCTTCGTCATGACTGATGCGCAGAAAACTCGCCACCCAGGCCAGATAAAGCGGAGTCAACGCGCCAAGAAGATGACCGCGGTTCAGGGTTCGCAGGTGGAACGCCAGGGCGAAGTCATAGACCGTACGCGCCCAAAGACTTGGTGGAAAGCTGAAACTCTCCGCAGGGCTGCCCGAAAGCTTTTTGAGCGCGAGCAGAGACTGCGGTGGCAAAACCAGCGACCAGATCTCGCGAAGGTTGTTGAACGCGAGACGAAAGCCATCCGTGAGCGAGCGGATCTCCTCGATGGCATCAGGTTCGGTAGTTGCGGACGCGCCGGGATTGGGAAAGGGTGGACGCACGGGCAGGACGCGTGCGCGCTGCCAGAAGTTGGCCTTGGCTTCCACATCAGCAAAGAGAGAGCCAGTGACCGCCGGAAAGAGGCTGTTCAAATCAGCGTCCTGTGGACGAGGCAAGGCACGGAGACCGCCCTCCGTCTGGCGCACGCTGAAGCCGGCGACCGAAGCATCGGCAACGGGCCACACCAGCGTGTTTTCCGATGGCGGCCCGAGCCGTTCTATGCCAACCTCCAGCCTCGACAACATGCGCCGTGACAGCCCGGCATCGAGCGGCAAGGGGAAACGTATGTCAGCGCCGAACAGCGCACGCGTCAGGGGATAGAGCAGGGCTGAGTTGACCAAAGCCTCGCCGGTATCCGCCTGATAGCGGGGGAGGGCAAGGTCGGCGCCCGCTTCGAGCGCGGAACGGAGCGCAAGAAGAGCCGCCGGCTGCAACGTAGCGGCATCGGGACCGAGCAGCAGCACGAAGGCAGCATCACGCTGCGTAGCAAGCCGCGCGGCGGCGCTGAAATTAGCGGCGCTAAGTACCCATTCCCCGCCGGTGTAGGGTTCAGTGTAGGGAATCCGCTGCGGCATACCCGCTTCCGCGGCCTGCTCAGTAGCCTGCTCGGGTGAGGCCACTGTGACGTTCTCACCCGGAAACGTGAGCGCAAGCTGTTGCATCACCGCATGCGTCGCCTCGGAAGGCATCGACGGCAAGCAGATAAGCAAGCGACCGCGACTCTTGCCCGTGTCAGGCGCCTCGCCGGGATGCAGCTCGGTGGTAGAAAGTGTGGCCATCAGAGTGCTCCCGAGGGCGTGGGTTCAGGGCCTTGGCCCAGCAGAGCAAGTAGTCCGTGGACCGGGATCAATAGCCACGCAGGGCGGTTATTCAACTCGTATAGAAGTTCATAGCATGCTTTTTCAAGCAGCAGCGCCGAAAGCAACCTATCGGCCTGCAGATCAGCCGGGAGAAGCTCCGGGCGAGCTCGCATCGCCTCGGTGTACCCCAGCAGAAAGGCCTCTGCCGAGGCATTTTCCCAGAGCGTCGCCCAGGGTCGCAGTGCTTGCAGGCTTTCAGGACGACGCTGCGCTGCCCGGTTCAGGGCCGTCTGCGCGGCGTAACTGAAGCTGCGCAGCATCCCGGCAACGTCGCGCAGGGGTGATTGCTTCCGGCGGCGTTCCTCGAGCGAACGGGCGGGTTCGCCTTCGAAGTCAACAATTAGAAAATCAGAGCGAGAGCGAAGGGTCTGCCCAAGATGGTAGTCGCCGTGAACGCGCATGCGTCTGCCGAAGCTCGCTGGATTGCCATCCAACGCTCGCAGCAGTGACGCCAGGGTGCCGCTCTCGGCGAGCAGACGACTGACGCTTGTCTGGGCTTCGGGGGGAATGCGCTCCAGCGCGCCACGTAACGAGTCGACGGCGATGTTTGCCTGGTCTTGAATCCGCGCATGTTCTTCGGCAAGATCGTGCAAGGTAAACGGTTCGGGCGCAAAGGCTGCATTGTCACTTGGGGTAGCGAGGGCAACGTGCAGCTCGCCCGTTCGCTTGCCGAGCAGTTGAGCTGCCTCGAGAAACAGCCCGGCATGTTCCCGCGCTTCTTCGGATATCTCGCGCCGGGAGCCAATCGCTGCGATCGCGCCTGTCGTGCGTGGCGGCGGGCAGTTGGCCACGGATTCGAAGTAGCGGCCAAGCTCATCCAACGTCCATGCCCAGCCATCGCCCTCGTTCGGCGCAAATACCTGCAGGAAGGCAAGGGTGGTGCCATCGTCAGTGCGATGCAGGTCGCCAAGATAGGCCGGAATATTGGGAAACTGTGCGACTTCGGTAAGGAAGCGGGTGATCTCGACGTCAGGATTTTCGCCCGCGCGTACGCGGCGGAACAGCTTCAGAATCGCCTGGTCGTCAAACAGGATGCTCGTATTGGATTGCTCGACTGAACCCACCCGCGAAGGCAGGTCAACCAGCTCGCGGCCATCCAGCGTGGTGGACTTCGAGGCGGCGAGCGATCCGGAAGACGCGCCAAGGCTCATCGCCACTTCAGAACGCTTGGTGATCATGGTTAGCAGTGCTGAGCGAAATTTGCCGCTGGCGGTGGCGTCGTACAACGTAACCGGTCCCTCTTCGCGGTTCAGGGTAGCGATCACGGAACCCGGCGAACTCTCGCGGAGGTTCTCCGCATCCCCGGCAAAGGCAATGGCGAGCGGCAGCTGGTAGGCCTCCGAGGTGCCGTCTTCATAGAGCACGTTCACGAAGCACAGCGACGCCTCCGTGCCCGGCAGTGGCGTTGTTGAGGCGATCTGCACGGAGCGGATGGTGCGGGACTTTCCACCGAACCAGCGACGCTGTGCAATATAGCCCGGCAACACCTGCTCGAGCAGTGCCTGGGTCGACTCATTCAGCAGTGCGCCAATACCGCTGGACGAGGAGGCCGCAGTTGGCGTGAGCCGCTCGGCGAGCGTACTGGCCGGCTCCTCCATGGTAGGTACCTCGGGGACGGGCGCGCCGTCCTGCAGTTCAAGCCAGAGAAAGCTGTACGGCGCGAGGGTGAGCGGGTACAGACCTCTGCTGACCTCGGGAAAGGAGACATAGCCCAGCATCTCCACCGGCTGCCGGCCAACGTACTTCGCCAGATCGAGCGCAACCGGCTGCGCGAAGCGAGAAAGGTTGGCGACGCAGAGCACCGTCTCGTGGTGGGCATCTTCGGCTTCGTAACTGCGGATATAGGCGAGAATCTTGCGATTTTCCGGGTGGAGGAACTCGAGCGTACCGCGCCCGAACACCTGAAACAGCTTGCGCAGGGCGATCATGTTGCGCGTCCAGTGCAGCAGGCTGGATGGGTCCGTCTGCTGTGCTTCGACGTTGATCGCCTGGTAGCCCCAGATCGGGTCCATGATCACCGGAAAATAAAGCTTCGCGGGTACGGCCTTGGAGAACCCGGCATTGCGATCGGAGTTCCACTGCATGGGCGTGCGTACGCCGTTGCGGTCGCCGAGGTAAATGTTGTCGCCCATCCCGATCTCATCGCCGTAATACATGATCGGCGTCCCGGGAAAGCTGAGCAGCAGCGAGTTCAACAGCTCAATACGACGTCGATTGTTATCCAGCAGCGGCGCAAGCCGGCGACGAATGCCCACGTTGATGCGCATGCGCGGATCGGCCGAGTAGGCCATGTACATGTAATCGCGCTCTTCATCCGTGACCATCTCAAGCGTCAGCTCGTCATGGTTGCGAAGGAACAGGCCCCACTGGCAGTTCTCCGGGATGTCCGGTGTCTGCGCCATGATGTCGGTGATGGGCAGCCGATCCTCCTGACGCACCGCCATGTAAATACGGGGCATCAACGGAAAGTGAAAGGCCATATGGCACTCGTCGCCATCGCCAAAGTAAGGACGCACATCGGCGGGCCACATATTTGCTTCCGCGAGCACGAGACGATTCTCGTACTCGGCATCCATGACAGCGCGAATTTCTTTGATCTTGACGTGAGTTTCCGGGACATTTTCGCAGCTTGTGCCGTCGCGTTCGACGAGGTACGGGATTGCATCAAGGCGCAGGCCATCGACACCCATGTCCATCCAGAAACGCATGGCGTTTAGCACCTCTTCCATCACCCGCGGGTTGTCGAAGTTCAGGTCGGGCTGATGCGAGAAAAAGCGGTGCCAGTAATACTGGCCTGCGACGTCGTCCCAGGTCCAGTTGCTCTTCTCCGTGTCGGTGAAGATGATGCGCACGCCGTCGTAGAGCTTATCGCTGTCGCTCCACACGTACATCTCGCGCTCCGGTGAGCCCTTGGGCGCGTTGCGGGCGGCCTGGAACCATGGGTGCTGATCAGAGGTGTGATTGATAACGAGCTCGATCATCACCTGCATGCCCCGCGCGTGGGCCGCGTCAAGGAACTCACGAAAGTCATCGATGGTGCCGTAGCTTGGATTGACGTCGTTGTAGTTTGCGATGTCATAGCCGTCATCGCGAAGCGGCGAAGGGAAGAAGGGCAGAATCCAGAGGCAGGTAACGCCAAGGTCCTGCAGGTAATCGAGCTTGGAGATCAGCCCCTGAAAGTCGCCGATGCCGTCGCCGTTGGAGTCAGCGAAGGCACGAACGTGCAGCTCGTAGATGATGGCGTCCTTGTACCAGAGCGGGTCCGTGGCGCTGCAGGGCTTCTTCACTTGTTACAAACCTTTCGATGGAGCTGACTGAACCCGGTTGGATGCGGCCCCGTGGCTAAGTGTACTCAGGCGGGGAGGGGAACCGGGAGGAGGCGCAGGATGTGTGCGGGCTGCGCGGGTTTTAGCGCGACATAGCTCCATTCTTTCCACGCGAACCGCACGCCCGTGAGCAGATCCTCTACGGCAAACTCGGCATTCCAGGGCAGCCCAAGATCTGCCATCGAGAGCTTGATCCAGGCGGTCTGTTCGCTCTTCGGATCGAGATTGACCACGATCAACACCGTGTTGTCTTCCGATTCACTACGCTTGGAATAGCACAGGATTTCGTCATTCTGCGCAGTGTGAAAGCAGAGGCCCTCATTGCGCTGCAGCGCCGGATTCGCGTGCCGAATGGCGTTAAGGTCGGTGAGCAAAGGAGCGATGGAGATAGGGTCAGAGCGATCCCACGCGCGAAGCTGGTATTTTTCGCTGTCAAGGTACTCTTCGGAGCCCTTCTTGCCCGCCGAGGGTTTGGCGGCGCGGCCCTCGCACAGCTCGTAGGCAGGGCCGTAGACGCCCCAGTTCGCACTGAGTGTGGCGGCAAGGATTGCTCGTTGCATGAAGATTGAGCGTCGCTGTAAAGGGTCGATCTCCTGCAGCTGTTCATGCAGAATGTCCGGGGTGTTGGGCCAGACGTTGGGCCGGAAAAAGTCAGCTACCGGCGCGTTGCAGATCTCTTCGAAGTAGGCTTCGAGGTCAGCCTTGGTGTTGCGCCAGGTGAAGTACGTGTAGCCCTGCGTGTAGCCGCCTTTTGCGAGCGAATACATGACGTGCGGCCGGGTAAAGGCTTCGGCAAGAAAGATCACTTCCGGCGTGTCGCGCAGGATCTCCGCGATGCACCACTCCCAGAAGGGCAGCGCCTTGGTATGCGGGTTGTCGACGCGGAACACACGGACACCGCGATCAATCCAGAACTTGAACACGCCGTACAGGGCATCCCAGAGCGCACGCCAATCAGAGGATTCGAAGTTGATGGGGTAGATGTCCTGATACTTCTTCGGGGGGTTTTCTGCATATTGGATGGTGCCGTCCGGACGCATCTTGAACCAGTCCGGATGCGCGCCCACCCAGGGGTGATCCGGCGAGCATTGAAAGGCAATATCGAGTGCGAGCTCGAGCCCTTCTTCCTTCGCGGCCTCGTACAACTCGTCGAAGTCCCCCAGCGTGCCCAACTGCGGGTGCACCGCCGTGTGCCCACCTTCGACACCGCCGATTGCCCAGGGACTGCCCACGTCGCCGGGCTCGGCCGTGACGCTGTTGTTCCTGCCCTTGCGAAACTGCACGCCGACAGGGTGGATCGGCGGCATGTAGAGGATGTCGAAGCCCATTGCGGCGATCTCCGGCAGCTGCGGAATTACGTCGAGAAAGGTGCCGTGCTCTCCGGGAGTCGTCGCGCACGAGCGTGGAAACAGCTCATACCATGCCGAAAAGCGGGCCCGTTCACGATCGACCCAGAGTGGAACTTCCAGGTCGTAGCGCGTGGCGAAGCGAAGGTCCGGGTAGCGCGCGGCCAGAGCTACAAGTTCGTCTTCGAGAGGGGTCTCGTAAAAGGGAAGCTGCTTCTCCGCCAGCGTGCGGAACTCCTTCGCTGCACCCTGCAAAGTTTTGGCGTCGGCGCCCCTGGCACGAGCGGCAGCTTCTTCCAGTAAGCCAGCGCCAATCTGCAGCTGCAGCGGTATGTCCTGCGGCGTGACCTGCTGTGTGGGTTCTTGGGGGTCGGGCTGCGCGGCGAGACGCTTACCCATATCGTGGACCCAGGTGTCGAAGTGATCGACCCAGCCCTCCACCGTGAAAAGCCATTTGCCCAGCTGATCGACAGGGAATCTGGCCTCCCAGAGATCGTTTGGCAGAGCGGTGAAGGGCACGGCGGTCCAACGCTTCTGCGCGCTGTGGCGGAAAAGCAGGCGCGCGGCGACGTGGTCGTGGCCGTCGGAGAAGATTGCCGCCGTCACCGTGACTTGATCGCCAAGCACGCGTTTTGCAGGAAATCTCCCGCCATTGATCTCCGGTTGCACCTCTTCAATGACGACCCGCCGACGTCCCTCACTCGGTTTCATAGACCCACTCCAGCCCTGCTTTTGCCTTGCGGCTCACTCTTTTATAGCGATCATTCCGTCGCGCTGTCGTGCTCCCGCCGGTGCGGGCCAGCGGAACCTGCATCATAAGCGTGACACGCCCGCGCGTACTCCGCCTCAACCACTCACAGAGGATGCCTGTGCGCGAGGGCTGGTTGTCGCCGCGTCATTTACGGAGGAGCAGTGCCCGAAAACTTTAATCGAACGAAGAAGGGACAAGTGCAGGCCGCCCGGATCGAGGACTATGCAATGATCGGGGACCTCGAGACCGCTGCGCTGGTCAGCCGCGAGGGCTCTATCGATTGGCTTTGCTGGCCAACCTTCTCCTCGGGTGCGTGCTTCGCCGCACTGGTGGGCACGGCGGACAACGGCTTCTGGCGCATCTGTCCCGAAGGCAAGATTCGTGAGTCCCGGCGCGGGTATCGCAAGGGAACGCTGATCCTCGAAACCACGTTCGTCACCGGTGATGGCGAGGTGGTGCTGACGGACTTTATGCCGATCCGCGGCAAGCACTCCGACGTCATCCGGATGGTGCGGTGTACGCGCGGCAAAGTGAAGATGCGCTTCGACCTGAAGCTGCGCTTCGACTACGGCATCACCATTCCCTGGGTGACGGAAACGGATGGCGAGTTGCACGCCGTTGCGGGCGCCAACATGGTGGTGCTGCGCAGCCAGTGCGCGAAGGGTCCTGCCATCCGCCTGCGGGGCGAGCACCTTTCCACCACGACTGAGTTCACATTGCGGAAGGATGAGGAGGTCTGTTTCGTTCTCACCTACAGTGGCTCGTTGGAGGACGTTCCACCAGCAATCGAGCCAGGTGCCGCGTTGAACGACACCGAGGTGTTTTGGACAGAGTGGGCGAGTCAGTCCAAGTACACTGGACCGTACGCCTCGGCCGTTTCCTCCAGCCTGCTTGCTCTGAAGGCGTTGACCTACCAGCCCAGTGGCGGCATCATCGCCGCGCCGACCACAAGCCTGCCGGAAGCCATAGGAGGCGAGCGCAACTGGGATTACCGCTACTGCTGGCTGCGTGATACCGCCTTCACCCTGCTCATCCTGATGGTCGCAGGCTATACGGAGGAGGCGATTAGTTGGCGTTTGTGGCTGCTGCGTGCCATCGCGGGGGCACCCGACCAGATGCAGAGTCTCTACGGAATCAATGGTGAGCGTCAGCTGACGGAGTGGACCGTGGGCTGGCTGGAGGGGTACGAGAATTCGCAGCCGGTCCGGATCGGCAACGCCGCCTCGCAGCAGTTTCAGCTGGATGTTTTCGGCGAAGTTGCCGCAGCTTTGAGCCGGACACCGGATGTGCAGGATAATGTGCGTTCGCCGTCGACGAAGCTGCAAGTCGCGTTGGTGCAACATGTGTGCGAGGTATGGACCCTGCCCGATGATGGCATTTGGGAGACGCGCGGCGGACGCAAACACTTTGTCCACAGCAAGATGATGGCCTGGGTAGCGCTCGATCGCGCGGTGAAGGACGTCGAGCGGTTCGACGGAGAGGGCAGGGAGTACGTCAAGAAGTGGCGTAAGAACCGAGATGCGCTACACAAGGAGATCTGCAAAAAGGGCTTCAACAAACGGCTGAACTCCTTCACGCAGAGCTATGGTTCCACGGCGCTCGATGCCTCGTGCCTGCGCGGCATGCTGGCGGGGTTTCTTCCCCCTGATGATCCGCGCATGATCGGCACGGTGGAAGCCATTCAGAAGCACCTGACACGCGATGGCCTGGTGCAACGCTACGATCCAAAGAAGGCGCCGGATGGCCTGATGGGCTCTGAAGGTACGTTTCTCGCTTGCAGCTTCTGGATGGTGACCTGCTTGCACCTGATGGGCCGCGAAGAGGAAGCGAAGACGATGTTTGAGCGTCTGCTGAAACTCACCAACGATGTGGGTCTGCTGAGCGAAGAGTACGATCCAAAGGCGAAGCGCATGTTGGGGAACTTCCCGCAGGCGCTGTCCCATCTGGCGCTTGTGCATGCAGCGTTCACCCTGTCGGGCCAATGGACCCCGCAGCCTTCGACGGCTTGTTGCTGATCGGCGAACAATACAACCCCGCCCTTTCACGCGGGACTCTATGGAGTAGTCACAGTTCCTGTGAACGCAGCATGTGGGTGGCCGGCTCTGCCCTGGCCCGCGCATCGGGTAACGTCTCAAACAAAGACCTTCAGGACTTGGAGCAGACCACATGGTGCGTGTCCCCAGCTCAACCTACCGGTTGCAGCTACATGAGAAGTTCGGTTTCGATCAGGCAGCGGAGATTGCGCCGTACCTGAAGAAGCTGGGGGTAACCCATGTGTACAGCTCGCCTTACCTGCAGGCCGCGCCGCACAGCATGCACGGCTACGATGTGGTCGATCACCGCAAGGTGAACGAAGAGCTTGGCGGCTCCGATGCCCACGCGCGCTTCTGCAAGCAGTTGAACGAGGTAGGTCTTGGGCAGGTCCTCGACATTGTGCCCAATCATATGAGCCTTGGACGTCAGAACCGCTACTGGTGGGACGTGCTGGAGAACGGCACAAACAGCCGCTACGCCGGCTTCTTTGACATCGACTGGCACTCAACCGAGGAGCGTCTGCGCGAGAAGGTGCTGGTGCCCATCCTGGGCGATCAGTATGGTCGCGTGCTGCGCGAAGGCGGGGTGCAGATCGCCCGCAAAGCCTCCACGTTCACCGTAGAGGTGGCTGGCCAGTCGCTGCCGATCTCGCCTACAACGTTTCCGCTGATCCTGGGCAAAGCGGCGGATCGCGCCGGTAGTGACACACTGCGCTTTCTCTCCGCAAGCTTTGGTCGGCTGCCGTCAGCGGAGGAGTGGGATCGTTGGAAGCTGAATGCCCGCGATCGTGACCGGCGTGTGCTGCAGGATCTGCTCGCGCGCCTGTGTCGTGAGGAGACAGCAACCTGCCTCCAGATCGACGGCGTTGTTGCGGAAGTGAACGCAAGCCCCGATGCTTTGGATGAGCTGCTCTCGCAGCAGAATTACCGGCTTGCCTACTGGAAGACGGCGGATCAGCAACTCGGATACCGTCGCTTCTTTGACGTAAACACGCTGATCGGTGTGCGCATGGAGCGGGAGTATGTGTTTGAAGAAACCCATGCGCTGGTGTTGAACTGGATCCGTGAAGGTGTTCTTGATGGCGTCCGTGTAGATCATCCGGATGGGTTGCGCGATCCGCTGCAGTAC
>CAXTFS010000096.1:0-10397 GCA_964243395.1 uncultured Acidobacteriaceae bacterium
CCTCGCACCCCCGGGCCAGCAACGCCTCAGCCAGCGCGAGGTACTCGCCGATCGGCCAGCGCCGCAGCGCATCGTCGCGCAGCACGTTCCGCGCGCCCGCCGGGACCAGCACGATCCGCGTGAGTCCGGCCTGCCCCGGCAGCGGGTTTCCGGGCATCGTCGGCGGCGGCACCGGCGACATCTGGCAGGGTGTCTCCCCGTCCGCGCGGCCGCTCAGGATGCGGGCATACTCATCGGTGTGGTGCCGCCCGGGCAGCAGCTCCCTGCGGCGATCGGCACGCGAGAGACTGACCCGCCGCCGCGCGCGCACCGGGCCGGTCAGCAGCCGGTACCGCCGGTCGTAGTACAGGGTGGCAGCGAGGTCGTACGCACCCGCCGCGCGCACCCGCCGCCGTAGCTGACCCCATAATCCCAGGGTGCCGCGGACGCGCCCTGCACGGGTTCCCCGCAACAGCTTCGGCTCGTCCACAGACAGTACGTGGATCCACGGGTACAACCGCAGCACCGGCGCAATGGCCTCGCTGATCACCCAGTCGATGGCATAGCCATTTCGGTGCATGGCGGCCGCGGCCGGAATGGCCATGACGACGTCCCCGATGGACCCAAATTTGACCAGCAGCAGCCGTTTGCGTGGGGCCGCGCCTGAGGCATCCGACGCCACGATCGCACGATCCTGGCTGCCGCTCACGATTGGGGAGTTCACCGTCCGCCGCCCTTGCCGGAAGACGTATCCGTGTCCGCCGGCCAGCGGCGATCCCGCAGAAACACGCCCTGGTGCCGCAGCACGCTCACATAGCCCAGATACCGCATGAGCAGCTCGTACCGGTGCGGCCCAAGCGCCCGCAATGCCAACCGCAGCAGCCGGTGCACCGCGCCGACGCGCCGATCCTTTGGATTGAACTCCCGCCAGGTCGACTTGGCCGGCGTCACAGTTCCCTTCACCAGGCCCTGCGTACGCGCGAACCGGGCAAACTGGCCCTTCGCGTCAAACGGATCCGGGCCCCGGCCCCCCGGTGCGGTGAAGTGCCCGGCGTGGGCGGCAAAAAGACGGCGCGCCAGCCGCGTCACAGTCGTGCCATCGGAGAAGCTGTCGAAGCCATACGGCAGGGACGCGGCGTGCCCGCCCTCATTGGCGCGCACCGCGGCCGTGTACTCGGCAAACAGCCGTTCGAGGTCCGGCCGCGACCGGAGCGTGAAGCGGTCCGTGTTCTTGGAAAGCAGGGTTGGCTCGGCGGGGTCGGCACCTGAAAAATGGAAGAAGCGCAGCGGCACACGCCCACTCACGGGGCTCTCCACGGTGAATCCACCGGGCGTCTCGCTTAGCTCACGCTCATGCAGGTTCCAGTACGCCATGTTCAGCCCCGCATCGCGGCAGATCACGACGCGCTCAAAAAGGCCGGGGGCGAGATTGATCCACTTCTGGTCGACGAAAAGCCCGGTCCGGCCCTCACTGAAGCCCAGGGTGAGGCAGCGGTGCTCCCACCAGTCCAGCAGCCGGCGCGCCTCCGCCGAGGCGCTGACCCCGATAAAGCCGAGATTGTACGTGCCGTTGTAGAGCAGATCCTGCTCCGAGGGCGACTTGTTGTCGAGGATGGGCGAGGTAATGTGCGGGGTCAGCACCGCCGTCGCGCCCTCGTCCAGTGGACCGAACACCGGGTCGAGCGGCGCATAGAGGAAGGTATCCGGATCCAGGTACACCAGCGCGTCCAGCCGGTACGTGTCCAGCAGGTATTTCAGGAATGTCGGCTTGACGTTGGTGTTGAGCTCCAGAATGTCGTACTGCATGGCCTGCGCGCGCAGGTCGCGTATACCGATCTCGTCGAGCATGACGGCGGTGAAGCTGCGGTCGGCGGCGAAGGGCGCGGGATCGGTCAGGTCGGCAACGATCAGGACAAAGAATCGCTGCTCCGGGTGCTGCTCAAGGTACGAGGCGGCGAGGGTGCGCGCGAAGGGGAGGTAATTCGGCGAAACGATGGTGCAGGCGGCACGGTTCAAGGGCGCGCGACCAGGCTCTTCAATGGCATCCGGGGTAGTCTAACAAGCCGCGGCGTCAGGCATCGCCGCCGGGCACCGGCCGCAGTGGCAACCACCTGCGGCTCGCCGGCTCCCAGCGCCGGATCGGACGTGCCGGCGCTCCCACCGCGACCGTGCCGGGTGGGATCGTACCGGTCACCACGGCGTTGGTGCCGATCACACAGCCATCGCCGATATGCGCCCCGGCCAGCACGGCCACACCGTCGCCCAGCCAGACGTTGTCGCCGATAACGACCGGTGCCGGGGAGAAAAGCGGCCGGCGCGCAGGCGCAATGGCGGGGTCGCTAGCGGCTGGATCGTTCGGCGCTGGACTGCCGGAGGCCGGGCCATCGTCGTAGCGGCCATGCGTGTGGTCGCTGATCAGCACGCGGCTTCCCGACAGGAGGTGCGCGCCGATGGTGACCTGGTGGAGGCAGGCGATGTGCACGCTGTCCGACAGTCGCGCCGCGGGGCCAACCACCAGCTGCGGGCTGAACGACTGGCCTTCGTACAACAGAACCGCCTCCAGCCACAGCGCATCGCGCGCATGGAAGTCCGCACCGATGGCCATGTGGCTCATCCCCAGCACTCGCGGCGCCGCGCCCGCACGAAACCCCGGGGATTTCAGATGGCGGGCGATCAGGCGGTCGCGCACCTGGCGATGCATGCCGCGCACGGCATGCGGAAGCACCGCCGACCAGCCGTTGGCACGCACAAAGGCGTGAAGGTCACTCATGCGCCCAGCCTTGAGAAGGAGCCCACATCAGTACACCGTCTCCGCCAGGATGCGGCGCAGGTAGGCCCCGTAGCTGCTCTTGCCGAGCTGGTCGGCGAGCGCTTCCAGCTGCTCCCCCGTGATGTAGCCGAGGCGAAAGGCAATCTCCTCCGGGCAGGCGACCTTCAACCCTTGCCGGTGCTCAATGGTCTGGATGAAGTTGGCCGCATCGAGCAGCGAGTCGTGCGTTCCGGTGTCGAGCCACGCCATGCCGCGGCCGAGGACCTCCGTGCGCAGCAGCCCGCGGTCCAGATACCAGCGGTTCAGGTCGGTGATCTCGAGCTCGCCACGCGCCGAAGGCATCAGCCGCTCCGCGACCGAGACCGCCTGCGCGTCGTAGAAATAAATCCCCGTCAGGGCGTAGCGGGACTTCGGCCTGGCCGGCTTTTCCTCGAGCGAAATGACGTTGCGATGGGCGTCGAACTCGACCACACCATAGCGCTCCGGATCGTTCACGGCATACGCAAACACGGTCGCGCCGTGCGGGCGCGCGGCCGCGTTGCGCAGGGCCAGGGCGAAGTCATGGCCATAGAAGACGTTGTCGCCCAGCACCAGGCAGCACGCATCGCCGGCGAGAAACTCCTTGCCGATCACGAGCGCCTGCGCGATGCCTTCGGGCGCGGGCTGGACGGCATAGCGGAGCCGCATGCCCCACTGCGCGCCGGTGCCCAGCAGATCACGAAACCGCGGCGTGTCCTGCGGCGTGGAGATCACCAGCACGTCGCGCAGACCGGCCAGCATCAACGCCGTGAGCGGGTAGTACACCATTGGCTTGTCGTACACCGGCAGCAGCTGCTTGCTGACCGCCTGCGTGGTCGGGTAAAGCCGTGTGCCGGAGCCGCCGGCGAGCAGGATGCCCTTCATCGGCCGTCCTCGCCCACGGCAACGGCTGCCGGCTCCCGCAGGCCCTGCCGCCCGGCGTAGTTCTGCTCCAGCCAGCCCTTGTACGCGCCGGTTTGGATATCCGCGACCCATTTTTTGTGCGCGAGGTACCACTCCACGGTGCGTCGCAGCCCCTCGTCAAAACTGTGCGGCGGACGCCAGCCGAGCTCCCGCGCGATCTTTCGCGCGTCGATCGCGTAGCGGCGGTCGTGTCCTGGCCGGTCCGCAACAAAGCGAATCAGCCCCGCATGCGGACGGTGCGGCGAGTCCGGCGCGAGCTCATCGAGCAGCCCGCACAGGGTCTCGACAACCTCGAGATTCGTCCTCTGGTTGTCGCCCCCGATGTTGTAGGTCTCCCCCGCAACCCCGGATGCCAGCACGGTGCGGATCGCGGCGGTGTGGTCACGCACGTACAGCCAGTCGCGCACCTGGCGGCCGTCGCCATAGACCGGCAGCGGATCGCCTGCCAGGGCATGCGTAATCGTGAGCGGGATGAGCTTTTCGGGAAACTGCAGCGGGCCGTAGTTGTTCGAGCAGTTCGTCAGCAGCGTCGGCAGACCGTAGGTATGGTGCCAGGCACGGACCAGCATGTCACTAGCGGCCTTGGAGGCCGCATACGGGCTGTTGGGCGCATACGCGGTCGTCTCGCTGAAGGCCGGCGCATCCGGGCTCAGCGTTCCGTAGACCTCGTCGGTGGAGACATGCAGAAAGCGGAAGGCCGCCGCCCCCTCCGCCGGCAGCGACGCCCAGTGGGCACGCGCCGCCTCGAGCAGCTGAAACGTGCCGTCGACGTTGGTGCGCAGAAACGCCTCCGGCCCAAGGATCGATCGGTCCACATGGCTTTCGGCAGCGAAGTGCACGATCGCGCGCGGACGGTGTTCCGCCAGCAGAGTGGCCACGAGGCGGCGATCCGCAATATCGCCCCCAACAAAGGTGTAGCGCGGATCGCCGGCAACGGAGGCCAGATTCGCCGGATTGCCCGCGTAGGTCAGCGCGTCCAGGTTCAGCACCGGCGTGCCCTCGTGCTCCAGCCAGTCAAGGATGAAGTTCGAGCCGATAAAGCCGGCGCCACCTGTGACCAGAACCGGTTCGTTTCCTCGCAAAACGGGTACACCTCAAGAAAGGGAAAGCGCGACGGCCAGGGATTGCGTCTTCGGGCGGTGCCGTTTGAAAGACTGCGCCAGTGTAGCCGAAACGGCAAACGGTCAGGCGCCGGCGGGCAGGGTGGCCAGGCCTGCGGCAGGCGTCGGCGAGCCCACGTCCACGGCGGCTGGCGCGCGTTCCCGCTGCGTGCCCGGCCAGCCGTACAGGTACACCGCGTAGACAAACCAGTAGAAGGCCATCACCGGAATGAAATCGAGCGCACCATCCACAGCGGCCATCACGATATAGATCACCAGCCCCTTCAGTGCGGCGCGCTGCAGCGGCGAATTGACCAGCTGCGGCCTGCCGATCAGCACCAGCAACGGGCTGAACATGATCAGCGTAAAGGCGATCAGGCCGGTAATGCCCCAGTACTGCGCGGCGGAAGCGTACAGGACCTCCTGAAAGCCGTACAGGGCGTGCTCCGGCAGGAAGCTGGTGCCCTGCGCGGCGTATACCTGATCGATTCGTTCCCCCCCGGTGGCATCCAGAAGAAAGCGCTGCAAGCCGCCCTGCACGTTGGTAAAGAGCGCCGACCCGACCGCAAACCCGACCGCGGCCATCACGGCGATAAAGCGTCGACGGGCCGCGCCAAGATAGAGCACGGGAAAGGTGACGACCTGGCGCGACAGCGTGAGCACCAGGGAGAGCACCTCGTTCAGGATCAGGCCCGCCCAAACGGTGCGCGAAAGTGTCAAAAACAGCGCCGTACGTACCGTATTGCGACGAAAACGTGACGTTTCCAGCTGCAGGTAGAGCGGAAACAGCAACAGGGTCGAAACGCCATACAGATTGCCATTGTTGTACGTGGAAATCAGCTTAAAAAAGCGCCCACGCAGGATGTTTTTGGTGTTCTCCAGCTCGCCGTAATCGGAGGCGTTCACGGTGAGGTAGGGAATCTCGATGAAGTGCCCCGTAAGCGGATGGAGGAAGAACAAAAAGATGCCCCAGGCGGCCGCCAGGAAGACGCAGCCACAGAACCAGCGCGCAATCTGATCGCCATCCAATCGCCGGAAAAACGGTCCGTAAATCAGCAGAAAGATCCACGGCAGGATGAAAAGCCCGGTAAACGTGCTGACCGTAAACGGCGGATTTGCGATCCCGTAATACCTGCCCGCGTAGAAGAAGAGGTACTGCATCGGCAGCAGCAGGGAGATGACGAACAGGACGCGGCGCGGGAAGCGCAGCGGCAATACCAGCAGCCGAACCGCCAGCGCGGGCACAGCCAGCGCACCCAGCAGCATGTAGCCCCAGGTGAGTGGAACGCCTGCCAGCCGTGCGCCGCCCTTGGGAAACAGGATCAGCAGAACGACGAGCCAGAGAGCGGCAGATTGCGCCAGTGGCGAAAGGGCTCGCTTCTGTTTCACGGCCTGCCCTCCGCTACAGCGCCCCGCGCAGGCGACGCAGGGTGGTCCGGTGCTCGGGAGTTCTCCAGATGCGAGCGCCCAGCAGCTTGGCAAAGATAGCTACCAGACCCGCGAGCACACCCGCTGCCAGTGCGGCGGCGTTGTAGGGATCGCGCGGCGGCCAAGCCTTGAACTCCGGTGGGATCGCGCGATCGATCACCTCAAACGCTGTGTGCGAGAACTCCTCGTCCATCCGTGCCGCGCCGTACTGTCCACTCATGGAATTCACGGAGGCGGCACGGGAGGCGACATCGCGTTGCGCGCGCTGCAGTTCGAGGTTGACCTTGGGAATGCGCACCGCTGCGATTGCCGCGCCGGGCGGGGTGATGCCGGTACCGGTTTCCTGGATGCGCTCCTGCGTCTCCATCGCCGCGATCTGTGCACGCAGCCGCTGCACTTCGGGATTCTGCTCCGTGGAGCTCTGCAGCAGGGTGGACAGCTGAACCCGCATGCCGGTCAGCTGCGAACGCAGGCCGGCGATGTTGCCGATGCCGATGGCAGCCTGCGAATCGGGCGCGACCTCACCGGTTCGTTGCTGCATTTCGGCGAGATTGGTCTCGGCCTTCTCGAGCTCGTCGCGTTGCTCATCCAGGCGGTGATCGAAGAACTTGCGGGTCTGCGCGGCCTGGCTCTGCCCCATCTTATTGCTCAGGTTCTGCAGGCTGTCCAAGTACGCGTTGGCGATCGTTGCGGCATCTTCGGCACTTCTGTCACGCACGGTGATCACAAGGATCGAATCCGCACCCTCTGAGAAAGAACTCTTGCTTGCCAGAGTGGCACGGCTGGCTTCCCTGCTGGGAATCTGCCAGTGCTGCATCAGGTGGAGACGGTCGATGATGTCGTCCTGCACGCTGCGGCTGTGCAACAGGCCGATATAGAGGCCACCGCCACCGCGTGGGGAGAAAAGCGATGCCAGGGTGTCGGCCTCGGTGTGACCCTGTGTCGGGAGGATCGTCGCGGAAGCTACGTACTCGGGCTTCAGGGAACGCACGTAGGCGAGCCCAAGTCCGGCCACGATGACAAAGACCAGAAGCGCAATCTTCCACTCGCCGACGATCGCGGCAAAGACAGCGACCAGGTCGATGCCCGGCTCACTGCCCTCCTCCTCGACTTCGGAAATGCGATCTTCGACCTCGGATCGATTGAACATGCCGGTCGTTTTCTGCTCCTTGTAGCAAATGCCGCAAAAGCTGCGAGTCTTGCGAGTGCTCTGACCGCTGCGTGAAGGCCCGCCTGCCTGGCCTGCTCTGCAAGACGTTTGGGAAGGCGTGCGGGGTAGCAGCCCCGCATCGCGCGTTAGCGAGAGATCAGGTACAGGGTCGCTGCGCTGTAGCCAAAGTTGGTGACGATAGAAGTGAGGTCGACAAAGCGCTGAAACAGCCCGCGCCGGTCGAGGATGGGCGGCACAACCACTGTGTCGCCGGGAAAGATGGTCGCCTTCTTGACGTTGGTGTATTGCTCACTCACCACGGAGCCATCGGAGCGCAGCACAAAAATACGCTTTTTGTCGGCCTCGCGATCCGGGCCGCCGGCGCGATGGAGGTACTCCTCGGTGCGGCGGCTGGGAATGTACACAAAGGCATTGGCGTTATAGACCTGGCCTTCCACCGTGACATCCGAGGGCAGGCGCGGCACCACAAAGCGGTCGCCGTCTTCGAGTGAAAGATCCGGCACCGCAGCCATGTCGCGGCTGTTGGGCTTCAGGTCGAGCACGATGCGGCCCGTTGGCTGGACCTGGCGCAGCCGCTGCACGGCCTGCCGCGCGTCGGCCTCCGAGGCGCCTGCCGCGACCTGGTCCGAGGCGGAGATGGCGCGCGCCGTGTTGTTCGCCGTCACGGACGAGATCTGCGCATCCAGCTGGTCGGCATACTCGCGCAGTCGCTGTGTCTGCACACGCCGCACACTTTCGCGGGTGAAGGCCGAGGCGTACAGATAGGCTTCCGGCGTGAAACCGCCGGCCCGCAGCAGCAGACTGCGCAGGGTCTCACCCGGCAGAACACTGTAGACGCCCGGCGCGACGAATTCGCCTTCCAGACGCACAAAACGCGTTTGCTGGTTGCTGGGCACACGGATGTCAGCAGTGGAGAAGATGGTGATGACGTCGCCCGGCTGCAGCTCAAAGTTTTGCGAGGAGTCGCCATCGAGAATGAGCTTGCCAAGGTTGAATGGGATCAGGGATGTCTTGAGATCAACTGTGCTCAGACGCTCGATGACCGCATAACTCCAGTCAATGTCCGGCGCACTGAGGATAATGTCGGTATTCGGGGTGAAGTTGCTGTTGTTACTGGCCAGCGCACTGCTGACGGTTGTGCCGGCGCCGGTACTGAAGGACTCGCGAGTATTGGCATTGTTTCCGGCTGCTCCAGTAGCCCCAGTCGAGCTGCTGTTGGTGCTGTTGTTGCCGTTGTTGCCGTTGGCGCCGTTGGTGTTTTGTCCATTGATGCCCTGGGTGGTCGGGCTGTTGGACGACTGCGCCTGATCCACCTGGCGCTGCTGGTCCGTGCCATTCACCTGCAGGGCGCCCTGCCCGGTACGCGTCGACTGCGTGGTGCCGGGAACATAGTCGTCCATGAACATGCCCAGCTGGTTGCGCTTGGTCCAGTAGTTGCGCGTGATCAGGGATTCCTTGTTGGGGAACAGATCGCTGAGCCGCATGCCCTGGTGCCACACATAGCGGCCAGGGCTGGCCACGTTGCCGCGCAGGGTCACCGCGTTGCGAAACCGCTCCACAATGGAGCTGACAGATACGATGTCGCCGTTCTGCAGCAGCACGGACGCGGCCAGCGCCGTGCCGACATCCTGGACGCTGCGGTCACGGTGCTCGTACACGCGCTCCAGCCGCACGCCGCCAGCGGACGCCGTGGCGGTCTGGCCGCCGGCCAACTGAATGGCGTTGGTGATGGTGGTTGGTCCGCTGAGCTCGTAGATGGCAGGATCGGTGACGCTGCCCACCAGAGCCACCTGCGGTCCCACGACCGGAATAAAGATCACATCGCCCGAGGCGAGCTGGATGTCGTTTGTCTTGTCGCCGTGCAGCAGAAGATCGTACAGATCGAAGTGAACGAGCGTCTTGCCTTCGCGCCGGACCTGAATATCACGCAGGGACCCCGTCGGCAGCGGGCCGCCCGAGGCGAAGACCGCGTTCAGCAGCGTGCTGAGGGAAGAGATGGAGTACGCGCCGGGGCGGCGTGCCTCACCCACGACGAACACCTGAATCGTCCGCAGCGCACCCAGCGTCGCGCTCAGGTTGAAGTTGCGGTAGATCCGGCCAAATTGGCTGTTCAGATACGCCGGCAGGTGTCCGTAGGTCACGCCGGCCACCTGCACCGGACCGAGGTTCGGGACGTTGATCGCACCCCGGGAGTCGACGGTGAGGTTGTATTGCTGCTGCACCTGGCCGGTGAGTTGGATGCTGACGCTGTCGCCTGGCCCGAGGACGTAGCCGGGGCTGACGGGGATGTCACTGACCGGGGCGAAGGTCGAAGGCACACCATTGAAGAGCGAGGCCCCGAAGATGGGCAGGGCGCTTCCCGTGGAGTTCGACACGAGCTGCTGAAACTGGGTCAGCGCATCGCGATACGAGGGGCTCTGCGCGCGGGTATCGATGGGCTCGGTGGTCCGGTTGGTCTGCGCGTTTGTCTGTGCCGTATTGGTGCCGGTGGCACTTACGCCATTTTGCGCGGGGGCGGTCACGGTTGGCGTGATTTGGACCGGCGGCGCTGCGACGACCGGAGCCGCTGGCGCCGCCGGCGCCCCGCCTCCAGCCGTTCCCTGCGCGCGAAGTTTGGCTTGCGCGCCGAAGCTGAGAAGGATGAGGAGGACGGCACGAACATAGGTCCGCGCAGAGATTTGCACAGAAATGTGCACAGGGGTCCACAAAGGGAGATGTTTCCTCGAAATGGGTAGGTTCACGCCTGGAAGTTCCTGAATCGGTGCCCGGCTGGTTCCGCGTGGATACCGGTGCGGCACGCACGCCACAGTGTACCTCAGCGGCCATCAGCCTCCTTATCGGCCCGGCGGCGCGGTGCATCCTGTCTGTCTCATTTCCGGTCACACCCGGGACCGCAGCCTGCGGCGGAGGTCAGCGGTCGCCTCCCGGTGACACGGCAGGCAGAGGGTGCGCAGGTTGTCCAGATCGCACCCGCCGCCGCCTTCCGCGACCGGCCGGATGTGGTCGG
>CAXTFS010000097.1:0-10334 GCA_964243395.1 uncultured Acidobacteriaceae bacterium
CCACGCCGATGTACCGCACATGGGTCGACACATAGGCGTACAGCGCCTGGATCCTCGCGTCCGGCGTCGTCGCCGCGGCGATCTCGCCGTCCGCCCGGGACTTGATCGATGGCGTGGCCGCCGCGCGGTCCAGCGCCAGCCCGCGATACCACTCGCCCACCTCCGCCCAGCTGTGGAAGGTGGTCCAGGCGATCGGCGGCAGCTTGTCTTCCGAGGCAGCCGGGTCGTCTGCGGCGGCTGTGCCGTCGGCCTTCGGTTTGGGTGTCGGCTTCAGCTGCGCGCCCGTCCAGCGATAGACCGTTTCGGCGCCCTCGGTAGTCATCTTCGCCGGGAACTTCGGGCTGCTGACCTGCACGTACTTGCCTGCCGGCACACGCAGTTCTACGGCGCGTTCCAGCACCACCACGCCGGTCCCGAAGCTCTCCACGCCCCAGAAGTGATCCTTCGCCTCGGGGACGTTGAGCAGCGTGCGCACCTGGTACTCGATCCGGTCGCCCACCGCCAACCCACGCGCCGGAATCTGCAGCAGGTGCAGATCGCTGTAAAACGGCGCGGCCTGGGTCACGGGTGCGGGTTGATCCTGCGCATCGCTGGCCGGCGTGGAGACAACCGTGCCATCCGGCTTGCGCACGCGCAGGTACACAATCTCGAGCTTCTGCGTCCCACTCGCATACGGAATCGACACCACGCCAAAGTTCCGGACAGCCACATCGGACTGCATCCGCGCCACATCCGTGTCCAGCTTGGTGCCGGTGCCATCGGCGTGGAAGTCGTAGGCCGTGTCCAGCCGCTCCACCACGACGGCCTCTCCCGCGTACGGGTCAGCAGGCTTTGCCGCCGCGGGAGGAGGGGCCGGCGGCGGTGCCTTCTTCGTCGTTTGCGCGAACGCCGGCATGGCCAGCAAGAGCGCGCAGAGGAGGGCCCGGGGGACGTATGGCATGGTGGAAGCCTGTATAGCAGATTCCCCACCCGCAAATCACACGATCAATGGTAATGACCCGGTTGTGACGATTCGGCTCCAGGACGGTGGGGAGGGGAATGCTTCACGCCGGCAGCGCGCCGGCCGGGTTGCTCTGGGCCTCTGCCAGGTAGATCGCCGTGTAGTCGATGTAATTGGCCGCATACATGCGGATGAGGTCCAGGTCCGTGCTCCCCAGCGACCGCCGCACTTTGCCCGGCACCCCCGCCACCAGCGATCCGGCCGGGATCTGCGCGCCCTCGGTCACCACAGCGCCGGCCGCGATGATCGATCCCGCGCCCACCCGCGCTCCATTCATGACGATCGCGCCCATGCCCACCAGCACATCGTCCTCCAGCACGCAGCCGTGCACGATCGCGCCGTGACCGATCGTGCAGCCCTCGCCCACGATCACCGGCCACGTGCCGCGCTGGCCATGCAGCACGGCATTGTCCTGCACGTTGGAGCGCGCGCCCACACGGATGCTGTGCACGTCGCCCCGCAGCACGGCGTTCATCCACACACTGGCCTGTTCGCCCAGGGCCACATCGCCCAGAACCTGCGCCGAAATGTCCACGTAGCAGGACGCCGGAACGGTCGGGTGCTTTCCCGCAAAGGGTCGCAGCATACCTCGTACCTCCGTTGGAAGTGTACTGTCGGCTATAGGCGATAACCCTTTTGGAGTAACGAATATCCGAAGAATCTTGTGCCGAAAAGCGCCCGCGACGATATGCTTAGAGACGCCACGCTGGCAGGTTTGGAGGTGTTTGTTTTTGGCAGAAGTACGAGTTCAGGAGGGTGAGCCTCTCGAGAATGCCCTTCGTCGTTTCAAGCGGAAAGTGCAGACGGAAGACATCATCAAAGAAGTCAAGCGCCACTCCTTCTATCTGAAGCCAGGCGAAAAACGCCGCGTCAAGGAAGCCCTTGCACGCAAGCGCAATCGCAAGAAGGTTCGTAAGGAGCAGGACTAAGCTCCCCTTCCAGCAGCAGCAAAGGAGAGGGGTGAAGACATCCCCCTCTCCTTTTCCCTTGTCAGTTTCCCTGCCACGTTTCCTTGTTAACGATCCAGTGTTCCAGTCTTTGACTGTCCACTGCTTTTCCTGCTCTCCTGCACGGCTGCGTTGTTTGTCCTTCGTATCGACCCGGCTGCGCCACCGACGGCGTTCCGGGACCGGGCCCCTGTTGCAAAGACGTACAGGCCTGAACACATGCGGTGCGCTCCTACGGACAGCACAGCGTGCGGCTCACGCCTTATCCCGATCAGCGGGAGAGGGTGCTATGAATTTTGCCAACGACTTCACAGATCGCGTACTGAAGTGTTCCGATTGCGGAAACGACTTCATCTTTACGGCCGGCGAACAGCTGTTTTTTCTCGACCGTCAATTTAAGAACGATCCAAAACGCTGCAAGCTGTGCAAGGCGAAGCGAGCCGGCCTGGGCCGCACGGCGGACGGTGTTGCCGCGGTCGCCGCGCTCCCGCTTTCGCGCACGGAGACGCGAACGGAGTGCTCCTCCTGCGGCGTCGAAACCACGGTCCCGTTCAAGCCCACGCAGGGACGTCCGGTGTTTTGCCGATCGTGCTTCCAGATGAAGCGCGTGCCGGCTGGCGTGGCGCAAATCGCGGGTCTTCCCGGCGCGCCCAGCGCGCTTGACGCCCTTCCGATGCGGCTCTCCGCAGCCAACGTCGCCTCCATCGCCGATGCCCCCGCAGGCGCACTGGAAGTGCCGGATGCGCCCGCATCACGCAGCCTGCTGCCGATCGAAGCGGCCTGATCCCGCAGGTCTGCCATGGGCGACGCGACCTCAAGGGTTGCGTCGCCAACGTCGCCGCGAGCCGGCAGGCAGCACGCATCCAACCGCTGAGTTCCCTGCCCCTGCATGTTGCGTCTACGCGAAATCTCAGAAGACACCGCCCTGTTCCCCTGGAACAAGAGCACGCCCTACCCGGCCTTTGAGTCCACGGTCGCCATCGGCCTCGCGCTTGCCCTGGGCGAGTGGACCGGGCATCGCAGCGCCGGCTCCATCGCCGCCGGCTCCGCGTTCACGGTAGGTTTCGCCGTCTTCCACGAGGCGCTGGCCTCCTCGCTGCTGAGCATGGCGCTGGTCACGCTGGGGATCGCCTCGGCCACCCTGGCCGGCAGCCTCGGGGCGCAGTGGACAACGATGGTGCTTCTGCTCTGCATCCTTGCCGCGGTCAACTATGGTCTGCTCGCGGGCCTCAGCAACGCCGGTGGCTGGCTCGGCCAGCAGTGCGGCGTCTTTGTGATCGTCAGCAGCTACTTCGCCAACGGCGTCCACTATGCCGTGGGCCGCACCTCCATGGTGCTGCTGGGCGGCTCGCTGCAAATGATCGTCTACGCCGCGTCGAGGCTCTTCCGCCGTCACACGGCCGGCGCGTACACCACGTCCCTGCCGCTGGCCCGGCAGCTTGCCACACGCACCGTACAGCTCTGGGCGGCGTTCCGCAGCGAACTGCGCTGGAACAGCGACACCACCAACTATGTCCTTCGCCTCTCGGTGACGCTGGGCATCACCACGGCGGTCTACCGCCATCTGCATCTGCGCAACGGCTACTGGGCGCCCATGACGGCCCTGCTCGTCATCAAGCCGAAGTGGGCCAACACGCTTAGCCGCGGCGTCGCCCGCCTGGCCGGGACGCTGGTCGGCGCCGGCGTGTGTGCCCTGCTGGCGCTGCATCCCGTCTTTCATCACTGGATCTACTTTTTTTTCATCATCGTGACCGCGTGGGCCTGCTTCGCGCTGCAGGCCGTCAACTATGCCACGTTCTCGATGTTTCTTACGCTGTACACGGTCTTCCTGTTCGCCTTCGGCGGCTTCTCCGAGCGCACCGCCGCCGATCTGCGCCTGATGAATACCGCCGTCGGCGGCCTGCTGGCGCTGCTGGTCGACTACATCGCGCAATGGCTCAGCCCACACTTCCAGCCCGCGCCGCCTACGGCTCCGGTACAAGCCTCGGCGTAGGGCAAATATCATGAACGTCTGTTTGGGGAGCGGCGCATGGACCTGGCAATCGAATTTGAGCAGGAGGACGATGGGCGCTGGATCGCCGAGATCCCTAGTCTGCCGGGCGTGATGGCCTATGGTGGTTCGAAGCTCGAAGCGCAGAGCAGAGTCCAGGCCCTCGCTTTACGAGTCATCGCCGATCAGCTTGAATGTGACGTCACCGCGACGGACCACGTGCATTTCGCCGCTGCATGAGTGTCTGGCCGAGCACAAGAGCGCGCAAGGTTTTGCGGGCCTTGTTTCGCATCGGGTGGCAGGACTCGAGCGAACCGGAACCGGCTCCCATCGGCAGCTTGTTCGTGAGGGCTACCCACGCTTTCCTTGGGCATTTCACGACGGCGGGGAAATCGGTCCCAAGATGCTGGCTCGCATCGCGCGCGCCACTGGATTGCGACCTGAAGACCTCTGGCGACAATCCCTTCGTACAATAGACAGATTGTGACCCTCGACTTTTTAGGCCAGTTGCAGCGCACCCATGGCCTGGGCGCTCTTCGTTCCACCAACGCTGGCAACACTGTCACCCTGATGGGCTGGGTCAACCGCCGTCGCGACCATGGCGACCTCATCTTTCTTGATCTCCGCGACCGCTCCGGGATCACGCAGGTGGTCTTCGACAAGTCCGTCTCGCCCGAAGCACACGCCAAGGCCGAGGCCGCACGGCCCGAGTACGTCGTCGCCGTCACCGGCACCGTGCGTGAGCGTGGGGACGGCCTCCGCAACCCCAGGATGCCCACCGGCGACATCGAGGTCGTCGGCCGCGAGCTCTTGCTGCTCAACGACGCGAAGACACCGCCCTTCTCGCCCGCGGAAGACTCCATCGCCAACGAAGAAACGCGCCTGAAATACCGCTACATCGACCTGCGCCGGCCCGAGATGCAGGCCAACTTCATCGTGCGCTCCAAGGTCGCGATGGCGATCCGCAACTTCCTCGTGGAGCAGGGCTTCCTTGAGATCGAAACGCCCTACATGACGCGCTCCACGCCCGAAGGCGCACGCGATTACCTCGTGCCCTCGCGCGTGCACCCCGGCAGCTTCTACGCCCTGCCCCAGTCGCCGCAGATCTTCAAGCAGATCCTCATGATCTCGGGCTTCGATCGCTACTTCCAGATCGCCCGCTGCTTCCGCGATGAGGACCTCCGCGCCGACCGCCAGCCCGAGTTCACCCAGATCGATCTGGAGATGACCTTTCCGCAGCAGGAGACCGTCTTCCGCATCACCGAAGGCTTTCTGCGCGTCGCCTTTCACGCCGCAGGTGTTGAACTCGGCCCCGACAACTTCCTCCAGATGACCTACGACCACGCGATTGCCAGGTACGGCATCGACAAGCCCGACATGCGCCTGCCCGCCATGGTCGACCTCTCGCATGTGCTCACGCCGGAGCTGCGCGAAGCGCTCAAGATCGACCCCACGCTCCCGGTTTATGGCTTCACAATCCCCAAAACCGGCGCAATGAGCGGCACGCAAAAGCGCGCCTTCGTCGACGAGATCCGCAAGGGCTTTGGCGACTGCGGTCTCGACTTCCTCGACGTCGCCCGCCTCCGCACCAATGAGGCCTTCTACCCGCTCGCCGAAGCAGTGGCGGCCAAACTGACCGCTGAACAGCTGGTCTTTAACGGCGAAAATTTCACGCAGGATGACCTCGCCGTCGTCATCACGCCCAAACCCGGCACGCCGGCCGTCTGGGGCAACGACCGCCAATGGATCCCCAAGCGCGTCGGCCAGCTCCGCCTCGAACTCGCCAAAAAATTCGCCGACAAGCACAAGCTCTTCGAACCCTCCGGCCCCGACGGCCGGCCCACCGCCAAGGACTTCCGCTTTCTCTGGGTCACCGACTTCCCCATGTACGAGTGGAACGAAGAGGCGAAGCGCTGGGACGCCGCGCATCACCCCTTCACCTCGCCGCATGAGGAAGACATCAAGTCCGGCGCGCTCTACAACGACAAGGGCAGCGTGCGTGCCCTGGCCTACGACGTCGTGCTCAACGGCACCGAGCTCGGCTCCGGCTCCATCCGTATCCATCGCAAGGATGTCCAGGCCGAGATCTTCCGGACGTTAGGCATGACGGATGAGGAGGCCCACGAGCGCTTCGGCTTCTTCCTGGACGCGCTCGAGTACGGCACCCCGCCCCACGGCGGCATCGCGCTCGGCCTCGACCGCATCGTCATGATCCTGGCTGGAGCGAACAGCTTGCGCGAGGTCATCGCCTTTCCCAAGACCGCCAAGGCCATCGACCTCATGGTCGATGCCCCCACCCCGGTCTCCGAGTTGCAGACCAAGGAGCTCAGCCTGCGTGTGGTGCATCGCAGCTGACGGCACGCCGCACGAGGTATGGGCGCAAGCTCTACTTCGTAAACAGCCCCAGGTCGATCGCATCGCCCATGATCTTGTAGCCCGCATCGCCCGGGTGCAGATGGTCCCCATGGTCCACGGCGGGCGCAAACATGGCCGGGTTGGCGGGATCGCGCGTGGCGGCGTCGAAGTCGATTACACCGTCGAAGCGGTGGCTGTTGCGAATCCAGTCGTTTACTGCCATCCGTACGCGTTCACCCGCCGCGGATGAGTAGCCCGCGCCCATGTAGGGCGTCAGCGTCGCGCCGATGACCTTTACACCCACCGCGTGCGCCTGCTCGATGATCTGCACGTAGCCGGCGATCAGGTCCTCCGCCGTGACGACGTCGTGCGGATGGTCCGGCGAGTAGGCGACTCCGATGTCGTTGATGGCCTCCATCAGGATGATGTAGCGCACGCCTGGCTGCGCCAGCGCATCGTGGCCCAACCGCGCCAGCGCGTTCGGTCCGGTGCCATCATGCAGAACGCGGTTACCACCGATGCCTTCGTTCAGCACGGCGAGGTTGCGGGTGCGCTTGTCCGCCTGCAGGCGTCGCGAAAGCTCATCGGGCCAGCGCATGTTGCTGTCCGACGTCACGTAGGCGCCATCGGTGATGCTGTCGCCCAGGGCAACGATCGCCCCCGCGCCCGCGGACGCCAGCACCTGCACGTCCCCCAGCAGGGCGTACACGCCAGAGGCCGTCGCGCCGGTGAGGTCTGCCTGGGCAACGGCGTTGCCGGGCACACGGTAGTTCTTCGCCGCACCGTTGGGGTGTGCGGTGACCGTCTCGATCGTCTGCGCGGGCAGAAACAGGCTGACGGCAAGATCGGTCAAGGGCTCAAACTTCAGGCTCACCGGGTCGCTCAGCGCCGAGCCACCCGCGGGGACCGTGATGCCCGGCATCCCGCCGAACTGCAGGGGGCGCATGGAGCCAGCCTGCACGCTCCCGTGGCCGGCGGAGATGCCCAGGCTGGCCGCACCGACCGCTAACGCCGACTTGCCGTAGGTGTTCGAGACCTCAATCCGCACCGTACTGCCGCCGATCGACGTGTGCACAATCTGGCGCAGCGTCTCATCGCCCGAAGCAAGCGGGCCAAGATCCGTGACGCCGGCCGGCGGCACCGCATGGCCCGGCACAACGTTGCGATTCGCGTAGGAGGCCGTCGCCCAGGTGCCCACCCAGTGCATATTCGCCGGTATCTGGGCCTGTGTCTGGGCCGGTGTTTGCGCCGGTGTTTGCGCCAGCGCTGCGGCGCTCACCACCCCTGTCCATCCCGCAACCAGCAAACGTCTGTATCTCATCGTGTCCTCTTCCCATCGGCAGCTTACATCGGTAGGGTGCGTGGGTATACCTCGTTTGTAGCAGGGCGCGGCCCTGGGCGGCCCACCGCGGTGCGGTACCCTTGCGGAGACTGCATGCGCTCTCGATTTCTCCCGCTTCTGCTTTTGTCGCTTCTTCTTCCCCCGCGCGCCCGCGCCTACTCGCTGCTCACGCACGAGCAGTTAATCGACCTCACCTGGCAACGCTCCATTGTGCCGCTCCTGCTCAGCCGTTATCCCACGCTGACGCCTGCGCAGATTGAACACGCCCGAGCCTACGCTTATGGCGGCTGTGTCATTCAGGACATCGGCTACTACCCCTTCGGCGACGCCTTCTTCTCCAACCTCACCCACTACGTGCGGTCCGGCGACTTTGTCGTAAACCTGTTCCGCGACGCAAAGAACGCCGACGAGCTGGCCTTCGCCGTCGGTGCCCTTTCGCACTACATCGGCGATTCCGTCGGGCACGCCGAGGCCACCAATCGCGCCGTGCCGATCGAGTTTCCTGCACTCGCTGCGAAGTACGGCAGTGTCGTCAACTATGCCGAGGGCCAGCACCAGCACGTGCAGACCGAGTTCGCCTTCGACATCAACGAGATCGCGCATCACCGCTTTGCGCCCGTCCACTACCTGCGCCACGTGGGGCTCATGGTGCCGGTGGAGCAGCTTGCGCTGGCCAGTTATCAGACCTATGGCCTGCAGGAAGACTTCAGCAAGGGCCGCGGCCGCCGCATCAATGTGCGAGGCTACCGCTTCGCCGTGCACGGCTTTATTCCGCGCATCGCCTACGCGATCACCCTGCTGCATCGCAGCCACGAGCCCGCCGACATCTCGAACCCCGAACTCGGGCAGCTGGAGGCCGAAGTCACCGCGATCGAGAAGGAAAACGACTGGGCGACGTATCGTCGCAAGCCGGGCGTTGGGACCTACATGCTGGCGGGCTTCCTCTACATCCTCCCGAAGTTCGGTGCGCTGAAGCTGGCCGCCGTCAAAGGTCCCACGACCCAGACAGAGGTGGAGTACATCCACTCCGTGCTGCGCTCGACAGACGAGCTTAACGCGGCGCTGCGCCGCTTCACCCCACCACCGCCCCCCGCACCGGGGGTCGCCCAGGCGTCTGGGGCGAATCCAACCGACACACTCTCCATCGCGCCGTCTTCCGCGGCCCCTGCAGCGATGCCGCAAACGACGACCCTGCTCCCCCACCAGAGCCGCGACCCGAAGCATCCCCTGCCCGACCGCGATCTCGACACCGGGAACATGGTTCGACCGGCCGGCTACCGCCTCACGGACCAGACCTACGCCCAGCTCACCGTCCGGCTCACCGCCCATCCGGAACTGCCGATTCCGCCGGGCGTGCGGGACAACATTCTGGCCTATTACGCGGACCTGAGCCTGCCTTTTGCGACCAGGAAGGACCCTGCGGCATGGACCGCGCTGCAGGCCAGCCTCGTGACGCTTCGGTCCATGCCGACCAGCGCAGAACCCGCCATCTTCCCCACCTATACCGACGCCGCATCGCCGGCGGCCGACGCAGCGCCGCAGAACTAGGTCTCTGGCAGGGCTAGGTCTCTGGCAAACTAGGTCTCTGGCAGACCAACCTTCGTTCTGGCAGCGGAAACAAAGATCCGCAAACAGGCTCCGAAAAACAAGAGAGCCGCCGGCGCTGGAACGCCGGCGGCTCCGATGCTTCTGTACTTACGGCACGGTTACGGTCAGGTTCACCGTCTGCGCCGCGCCCGTTGCCGGGGTGAAGATGACCGGGACGGTGTAGTTGCCGGCCGGAGCCTGGTTCGCTGAGGCATTGCTGCTGCCGCAACCACTCATCCCAAACGTTGCACCCGCAAAGAGCAGCACCAGCAGCAGTCCCTTGCCAAGCCCGGCCATCAGACCACGGCGTCGCCGCAGACCGTAGAGCAGACATCCTGCCAGCCCCGGAAACAGCAGCGTTGCCGACAGGACCGGCGCGCCCAGGTGGCTGCCCGGCCGGCTTGGCACCGCCAGCGCCGCCGAGGCAGCGGCGTTGGTTGCGACGGTGAGCGTCGCGCCCGCGCTCGTGGACGATCCAGAGACGGTGATCGTTGTCGTGGAGAAGGCGCAGGACAGGTGAGTCGGCAAGGTCCCGCAGGCCACGGTAAAGGTGCCCGCGTACCCACCCACGGAGTACACCGTCACCGCACCCGTGCCGCTGGTGCTGTTGCTTGGAATCACAAACGGGTTGGGAGTCACAGCGACTGTGAAGCTCGGGGCGACCACCACCTGGCTGACCGCGGGGGAGGTCGATCCGCCGAAGACGCCGTTCGCGGCATAATTTGCCGTGATGGTATGCGTACCCGCGGTTAGCGTCGACGTCGCAAAGGTGGCGACACCCGCAGCCAGCGTCCCTGTTCCGATGCTTGCGCCTCCATCAAAGAAGGTCACCGTACCGGCGGGCGTTCCGTCTGTGGTCACGCTTGGGGTCACCGTCGCGGTGAACGTCACCGACGACGTGAGATTGGCGTTTGTGTTGGAAGAGGTGAGGGCAATTGTCGTCATGACCGGCGCGGCAATGACGGCCAACGGCTGTGCGGCGGCCATGCTCGGCAGGTAGGTCGTATCGCCGGCATACACGGCCGTGATGCTGTACGGACTTGCGGCAGCGGCAGCCGTAAACGTCGCGGTCGCCGTTCCGGTCGCATTCAGCGCTCCGGAACCGAGTACGGT
>CAXTFS010000098.1:0-10326 GCA_964243395.1 uncultured Acidobacteriaceae bacterium
GCGCCCTGCCTGGACAAGCCGGAGCGGCGGCTGGTGCCGATTGAGGCCGGCTACGTCTGCTTCTCCATCCCGAACCGCTTTGTGGTCGGGTATGGCATGGATTTCGCCGAGCGCTACCGGGGCGTTGAGGACATTCGCATCTACCCTGACAACCCTGCCGGGCATTAGCCCGAAGGCCTTTGATCCCGCTGACTTTTGTCGCGTCGAAGTTGCGAGAATCTCTTCGCTGTTCGTTCGCTTCTCCACTACCATGAAAGTTACGTGGGATCGCAGCGATGATGACGGTTCAGCAGAAGCTCGAGATTCTCGCCGACGCAGCCAAGTACGATGCCTCCTGCGCATCTTCCGGAGCCAAGCGGGCCGGCAACGGCCAGGGTGTCGGGCACTCGGACGGCTCGGGCATCTGCCACTCCTACACGCCCGACGGCCGCTGTGTTTCGCTGCTGAAGATTCTGCTGACGAACTTCTGCACGTACGACTGCGTCTTCTGCGTCAATCGCGTGTCATCCGACATTCGACGGGCACGCTTCTCGCCGGACGAGGTCGTCAACCTCACGCTTGATTTCTATAAACGCAACTACATCGAGGGGCTGTTTCTTTCCTCAGGCATCATCCAGTCGCCCGACTACACGATGGAACAGCTGATCGCGGTCGCCAAGACGCTGCGGTCGGTGCATCACTTCGGCGGCTACATCCACCTGAAGACAATTCCGGGCTGCGATGAGCGCCTGATCGCCGAGGCGGGGCTCTGGGCCGATCGCCTTTCGGCCAACATGGAGTTACCCACGCAGAGCGATCTTGTTCAGCTTGCGCCGGAGAAGAAGGCCGCGGTCATCGAGACCACCATGGGTCAGATCCAGGCCAAGAAGGATGAAGCCGACGAAGACCGCAAGCGCACCCAACTGGATGTTGCCAAGGCACCGCGCTTCGCGCCGGCGGGTCAGTCCACGCAGCTGGTCGTCGGCGCAACGAACACCAGCGATCGCGAGATCATCTCGCGGGCCAGCCAGCTGTACGGAAGTTACAAATTAAGGCGGGTGTACTACACGGGCTTCAGCCCTTACCCCGAGGCGGATGCGCGCCTTCCGCTGAAGCCAACGCCACTCATCCGTGAGCATCGCCTCTACCAGGCGGACTGGCTGATGCGCTTCTATGGTTTCGACTCCACCGAGTTGACCTCCGAGGCAGAGCCGGAGCTATCCCTGACGGAGGATCCAAAGACCTCCTGGGCGCGACGTCACCCGGAGTTCTTCCCTGTGGACGTTAACGTCGCGCCGCGCGAGGCGCTGATGCGTGTGCCCGGCATCGGCTACAAGAACGTGGAGCGTATCGTGCGCATACGGCGCTACCAGCGGCTCGGTATGGACCATCTGCGCAAGCTGAATGTACGGACGAAACAAGTGTCACCGTACGTCGTCGCAGCCGATCATCTTCCAACGACCACCAAGCCCGATTCTGCGCTGCAGACTGCGGAACCGAGCATGCAGCTGGATCTTTTTGCTCCATTGAGCGCGCTCACCGGATCACTCTAACGACGTCAAGGCGCTGAATGCTTCGTTTGCTTCACCTCGGGACGCTTCGTTTGCTTCGCCGCGGGACGCTCCCTTTGCTTCGTCATGATGAGTTGCGACAACAGCGCCTCCCAGCGATCCCCATACTCGTTCCATCCACCCATCGCCCGCACGCGCCGCAACCCCGCCTCTCGCATCGCTTTCTGCCGTTCTGGATCGTCCGCCAGCGCTTGCATGCACTCCGTCATGCCGAGGACGTCGCGGACGGGCACGATCAAGCCTTCTACACCGTGAGTGAACAGGTCCCGGGCGCCGCTGTTTTCGCTCGCCAGCACCGGACAGCCGCAGGCCATCGCCTCCGCCTGCACCAGCGCGAGCCCCTCCTCGATGGACGGCACGACCAGGAGGTGCGACGAACGCATTGCGGCGATGACCTCCGCTTTGCTTTGCGCCGGCTGAAACTCCACGTCGGACGTGGGTAATTGTGAGAGAAGTGGCCCCAGGTGTGCCGCGACCTGGCCGATGATCCGCAGTCGTTTGCGTGGGTGCTGCAGCGCGCGAAAGGCTTCGAGCAGGTAGGGCGTGCCTTTGCGCAAGCTGGCGCCGCCTACGCAGAGCACCTCGAAGCGTTCCGTTGACAGCTGTGACGTTCCGGGGGAGAACTCACGCAAATCGACGCCGTAGGGGATCACGTGCACCTTCTCCGGAGCGACACCAAGGCGCACAAACGATTGCGCCGCAAAGCTGGAAGGGACAGTGATGGCGTCCGCCTGCGCATAGAGGGCCTCCTCGCGCTGTGTGTCGCGAGGATCACTGACCGCCACGTTGACTCCCCAGCGGCGGTACTCGTCGGCGAGCAGTTCAGCCTGATAGCGATGATGCGTAGATCCGCGGTCGCAGACGAACACGCCGCCCCGCTCCTGCACCACCTTCCCGGTGGCGAGCCCGGCGCCGGAGATGGCTACAAACGCGTCGCAGGGCGGGATCCGGCGGCGCATCCAGCGATCAAACGCGACGGCATTGGCGTAGCTCAGCCGATCCATGAGCCACGGGCTGTCCACCCCGCGCGATCGCAGCAGGTATTCCGGCGTGTGCAGCCACGGAAAGGTCTCTACACGCGCCCGGGGCAGACCTTCCTGCCGCAGCCGCGCCCATGGCCACGTGGAGTAGATGCGTTCCAGATGACCGCGCCGCTCCAGTTGACGCGCAAGCGCGAAGTGGTGGAACACACCAAACACGGCCTGCACCACGCGCATTCCCGCAGCTTACGTGACCTGCTCCTTCGGGAACAACCGCCCTCCACGGGCGCGATTCGCCGGTGCTCCCGGTGCTAGACTCGAAGCTCGGATGAGGGTGGTCATCTCCAGCACGCGGCAGGCGCACTACAGGCTACCCGCAAACTCGTTGGTGGACCGCGGACATGACGTTACGTTCTATTCCTCCGTGCCACGGTCCAAGCTGCATGGCTTCCGGCCCACGCTGAAAACCCGCTTTGTTCCCGCGCCAGTCTCGCTCGTCAATGGCGCAACGCGGATCTCGATGCCAGTGACGGCCTACGATATCGACACCGCGGCCTACGACTGGATGGCCGCCAAGAGACTTCTGGCCGCTGACCTTGTGCTCGGCGGAGCCACCGGCAGTCTCTACACCCTCCGGGCCGCACACAAACAGGGCTCTACCTTTGTGCTGGACCGGGCCTGTCCACACATCCAGTTTCAGCAGGACTTGATGGCCGAAGAGGCCCGCAAGGTAGGCGGCGTCTTCAAGCGACATGCCTCCTGGTTCTACGATCGCCAACTGCAGGAGTACGAGGAGGCGGACGTCATCCTCAGCCCGTCCGAGTACAGCCGCAGCAGCTTTCCCGATCGCCTGCGCGAAAAAGTCGTGCTGGCGCCTATCTTCGGCCGGCCGCGCGTTTACACGCCCGACACGCCGCGCGCGGCAGACACCTTCACGGTCGGTGTGGTCGGCGGGCACCCGCTGCGCAAGGGCTATGTCTACCTGCTGGAGGCGTGGAAGCGACTCGCCCTGCCGAACGCACGGCTTTTGCTCAGAACTTCCCCGGACCTGCGCCGCTACCCAGCCCTAGACACGCTTGTCGGGCAGCTGCCGAACGTGGAGTTCATCCCGTATCTGCCCAACATCGGCGACTTCTACGCGCAGTGCGATGCCTTCATCCTGCCCAGCGTGGACGACGGCTTCGGGATGGCGCTCTTTGAGGCTATTGCGAACGGCGTTCCGTCCATTGCCACCCGGAACTGCGGTGCCAGTGAGCTGCTTACCGACGGCGAGGACTGCCTGCTGATCGAGGCCGGCTCGGTCGAGGCGATACAAGAATCCCTGCTCCGGCTTTACTCCAGCTCTGATCTACGCGAGCACCTCAGGAGCCGCGGACGCATCACCATAGCCGCATTGCAGCAGGGCGACAGCGCCGGTCCATACGAAGCCGGGATCGATCGCATGCTGGAGGCCGTTGCAAACCTGAGATCCGATGTGGCCTCACCGCAGACCGTCGCTTCGGCAGCCCGTTGAAACAGGTCCTCATCGAAGGCGGCTTCCCCGGTTGGCGAACGGCAGCGCGTGATCTGCTCATGGTTGGCTATTCGCCCTCTGCTGTCGATCTCCTCGACAACGAAGAGCCTACGGCGCAGTCTCTCGGTTTTGATCTGGAGGCTGGCCCGGACGCCAAACCCATCACCGCTCCGCACGTGCCCAAAAGCTTTCTCACGTCTGCCGAGGTGGTGGCAACGCACCGCGATCCGCGGCGCTGGAACCTGCTCTACCGCCTGCTGTTCCGTCTCCAGACGGACCACGATCTGCTCAAGGTCGAAGTGGACGACGACGTTGCGCAGATGAAGCAGTGGGAGGCACAGGTGCGTCGCGATCTGCACAAGATGCATGCCTTTGTCCGGTTTCGTAAAGTCGACGAGCCAGGACCAGACGGTGCCACCACGGAGCACTTCATCGCCTGGTACCGGCCCGACCACCGGATCCTGCCGCTCGCCGCGCCCTTCTTCGCGGAGCGTTTCGCGCCGATGCAGTGGACCATTCTGACGCCGGATGGCTCCGTCAGCTGGAATCCCGCCATCCAACAATTTTCCTGGGCTGCGGGTACAGGCAAGGACGCGGCGCCACAGGAGGATGAACTCGAAGCGCTCTGGCGCTCGTACTACGGGTCGATCTTCAACCCGGCCCGCCTGAATCCGCAGGCCATGCGCTCGGAGATGCCCGTCCGTTATTGGCAAAATTTACCTGAGGTGGCGCTCCTGCCCGAGTTGATGGGGCGCGCCGGAGCCCGCGTCGACGCCATGGTCACCCGCCAGTCCAAACAGCCCACCGCCGCCCCCTTTGTCCCCGACGAGCACAGCCTCCCCGTGCTGCGCCGTGCGATGCCCTCCTGCGAGGGCTGCGAGCTTTACCTCCACGCCACGCAGGTGGTGCCCGGCGTCGGCGACCCGGCTGCCAGGCTGATGCTGGTGGGTGAGCAGCCGGGCGACCAGGAAGATCGCCAGGGCCTGCCCTTTGTCGGTCCGGCCGGCGGCGTGCTGCGCAAGGCGCTTGAAGAGATCGGCATTGCGCCGGAGGAGGTCTACATGACTAACGCCGTGAAGCACTTCAAGTTCGTGCAGCGTGGCAAGCTGCGCCTCCACCAGAACCCGCGCATGAGCGAGATCACGGCCTGCAAACCATGGCTCGCAGCCGAGATCGATGCTGTCAAGCCGCACATCATCCTGTGCCTCGGGGCGTCGGCCGCCAAGTCCCTGCTCGGCGGCACGTTTGCGCTGATGCGTGAGCGTGGGGTGATCAAGCAGACCGCCTTTGCCGAGCGGGTGATGGCCACCGTGCATCCTTCGGCCGTGTTGCGCGCCGCGGATGAAGCCGGTCGAGCGCAGCTGTACGGCTTTCTACGCGACGATCTCGCCTTGGCCTACCTGACCGCAAAGAGCGCCTGATCCGATCGGGATTCGTGAAACGCCTGCGGTACACTGCCCTTCGCCTGCGATGGCGTCCGCTTCGTCGGTCGCACGCCGAAAGGAATCAAATGCCCCACGCCCAGGGAACCTTCACCGTCAACGTCAAGCCGCTCACGCCGACACCAGCCGAGGCCATCGCGCGCTATTCCATCGATAAGCAGATTGAGGGCGACCTCCAGGCGACCACCCAGGGCGAGATGTTCTCCGCCGGCGATCCCCGGGGAGGCATGGCCGGTTACGTCGCCATGGAGATCGTCACGGGCACGCTCGGGGGCAAGCGCGGAAGCTTCGCCCTGCAGCACTCCGGCACCATGGATGCTGCTGGGCCACGACTAGCCGTTCAGGTGGTCCCAGGCTCCGGGACCGGAGACCTCAAAGGCATCACGGGGAGCTTCGTGATTACGATGGCGGGCGGCCAGCACAGATACGAACTCAGCTACGACTTGCCGTCCTGAGCAGGAGCCCGTCAGCGACTCCGCAGCGAACGCCTTTCCCAGGCAAAGCCGCTTCGCTCCGTTACCATCAGGGTATGGCCGTTGCAGCACCCACCACACCACAGACACGGGTCATCCGCCCCGCCGGCAGCCTTCGCGGGTCCGTGACCCTGCCCGGTGACAAATCCATCTCGCACCGTTACGCCATGCTGGCCGGCTTCGCCGAAGGTACCTCGCGGCTGGCCAACTTCTCCACCGGGGCGGACCCCCATTCTTCGCTCGCCTGCATGGAAGCCATGGGGGCCGAGGTTACGCTGGATGGCCGCACCGTCGTCGTCACCGGCACAGGCGGCAAGCTCCGACAGCCTGAGGGCGATCTCGATTGCGGCAACTCCGGATCCACGATGCGTATGCTGGCCGGCCTGGTCGCGGCGGGGGACGGCGCGTTTCGCTTCACGGGGGATGCCTCGCTGACTGGCCGTCCCATGGAACGCGTTCGTGGCCCCCTGGCCTCCATGGGCGCACACATCGAACTTACGGACGGCCACGCTCCCATGACGGTGCACGGCGGGCGGCTTCGAGCCATCAACTTTGAGGCCCCGATCGCGAGCGCTCAGGTCAAAACTGCTGTGCTGCTGGCCGGCCTCCAGGCCGACGGAACGACCTCGCTGGCCGAACGCATCCGCACCCGCGATCACACCGAGCACGCCCTTCGCGCCTTTGGTGCCGAGCTGGACCGGCGGAGCGAGAACGGCGCAAGCCGGCTCTCTATCTCCGGCGGTCAGAAACTCACGGCCGTTGATCTCGCGGTGCCCGGAGACATGTCCTCCGCTGCCTTCTTTCTGTGCGCCGCGCTACTGTTCCCGGACAGCAATCTCGTTCTGGATGGCATCGGCCTGAACCCCACCCGTGCCACGCTGCTGGACGTGATCACGGCCATGGGCGGCGGCGTCAAGATGCTCGAAGTGACCGAGCAGCATGGCGAGATGGCCGGCACCGTGCAGGTACAGCGCAAGTCCAGCGGCCTGGTCGGCGTCGACATCTCCGGTGCGCTCGCAGCGCAGCTCATCGATGAGCTTCCTGTGCTCGCCGCTGTTGCACCGTACACGGCGAACGGCGTGCGTATCCGTGATGCTCGCGAGCTGCGCGTGAAGGAGTCGGACCGGATCGCGCTTGTGGTGCGCAACCTGCGCGCCATGGGGGCCGAGGTCACTGAGCATGAAGACGGGATGGACATCCCGGGCGGGCAAAGACTGCATGGTGCCACGATCGATCCAGGGGCCGATCACCGTATTGCGATGGCCTTCTCCATCGCGGCGTTAAGGGCGGAAGGTGATACGGAAATCCAGGGCGCCGACGCGGCCAGCATCTCCTTCCCGGAGTTCTTCGACTGGCTCGACGACCTGTGTGTCCGCTAGGAAAATCGGTCGACATGAGTTCATCGGAGAACCCCGGTCTGGCACATGCGATCCCGCTGTTTATCGCGGAGATCGAGCAGTTCGGCGGAGCCGAGCGGAGCCTGCTGGCGCTGGCTCGCTGGTTACACACGCATGGCCGGCCCGCATACCTGCTCACCTATGCCGACCGCGCCGACCTCTCGCAGCACGTCGATTTTTCGCTGCCCACGGTCGAGCTCAAGCCCGGTGGATCGATTCGGTCCAAGGTGGCTGCGCTGCGCAAGCACTTCCTTGACCGGCCGGCGAACGCTCCGTCGCCGATCACCTCCGGCTACCAGCCGGCACTCCACGCTACCCTCGCGCGCATCGGCCCGTTCCATTGCCTGATGCACGACACGCCCGCGCTCTTCGGTGACGGTCCCAGAAACTTCGAGCAGCGCCTCAGGATTGCGGTCTCCAACCGCATCATCGGCTACGGCCTTGGTCGCAGGGGCAGCGTCACTGTGGTCACCAGTGAGTTCCTCCAGGCCGACTGCCTGCGCGACTTCGGTGTGCACGCCGCGATCGCCCGCATGGGCGGTCTGGGGGCCGCGCACGCCTTCCGCCGCCGCCCCGTGGAGGGGCAGCTGCGTATGCTGTCCGTCTGTCGCATCGAGGCGAACAAACGCATCGACTGGATGCTCCACAGCCTTGCGGCACTCGAAGGCGCACCGGTCCCGTTGTTGGCTCGGGTCGACTGGCATCTCGATCTCGCGGGAAAGGGTTCCCTGCTGGACAGCATGGCCGCGCGCGCGAGAGAACTCGGGCTGGCCGACCGGGTCAGCTTTCTGGGCTTTGTCCCGGATGCGGAACTAGAGGTCCTCTACGACCGTGCGCACCTTTTCCTGATGCCCGCCGTGCAGGGTTACGGCATTCCCGCGATCGAGGCGCTACAGCGCGGTATTCCTGTTCTGCTGCACCGCGAATCAGGCGTCAGCGATCTGCTGCTCGACACCCCTTGGGCCTCGGTGCTGCATGCCGGTCAGGACGAAATGACAGCCAAGCTCGCATCCATGCTGGACTGGGTACTCGGGAATGGTCAGATGGATGCGCCAGCGCCTCCAGAACTGCCCACGGAAGACTCCTGGGCGGAGCGCGTCGCCACGCTTTGCGGCTACCTGCCTGCAGTGGAGCCGCGCTAGCCGCTACATCTTGTAACGGCCCATCTCATCGTCGCCCAGACCCTCAAGCCAGCGGCGGAGGTCATCGGCACTGACCGAATTGCCGGAACTCGACGCCTGCTTGGCGTGCTCGAAGACCTCGCGACTAACGAAAATAGGGCAATCGGACCGCAGCGCCAGGGCGATCGCGTCGGAGGGTCGCGAGTCAATGGCGACCACCTCACCCGCCTGGTCCAGCCAGATTGTCGCGTGGAAGGTGTCGCCCTTCAGCGCGCCCACCACGACCCGGGTCACACGCGCGTTTAAACCGGCGATCGTGTTCCGCAGCAGATCGTGGGTCATCGGCCGCGGTGTGGTCGATTTTTCGATCTCAAGCGCGATGGCGTTGGCCTCAAATAGACCGACCCAGATCGGCAGAACCACCTCGCCGCTCAAGTCGTTCAGAACCACGATTGGCGAACGGTTCGAAGGGTCAAGCATGAGCCCACGGATGCGCACCTCGATCTCGGGATCAAGGGTCTCCTCCGTCACAGGTTCGGATTTGAAACCGGGCAGATGCATCGGGCTCTAGTCTAGCGAACTTACGCTCCTCTTGTGCAGAGGACAAGTGGGAGCTTCACCAAGCGGAAGCCAGTCTGCGCCGGCACTAGGCAGTCATGGGAAATCGCGCGTTCAACGCCTGGTGCGCCAGCAACGCCGCAGAAGGAGCGACGGCCTCACCCATGGCCTCACCTACAAGCGAGTTCGGGAAGACCTGCGTGACGCGGACGTCCACATAGCTTCCCACTGTCGGGACAGTCGCGGCGGTGAAGTTCACCGTCTTGTTCTGCGACGAGCGCCCAATGACCTGTCCGCGCAAACTGTTATGCCCCTCCACCATGACGGGCATCTGCTCACCGAGGTGCCGCGCATAGTTCACCCGCTGGATGTCTCGCTGGCGGGCGTTCAGGATCGCCAGGCGCTCGACCTTTGCCTGCTCCGGGATGGAATCCTCCATATGGATCGCGGGCGTGTTGGGCCGGGGTGAATACTTAAAGCCATAGATGGCGTCGTATCCGACGGCCTCGAGCAGCGTGATGGTGTCTTCGAAGTCACGATCCGTTTCGCCTGGAAAGCCCACGATGATGTCCGATGTAATCGAGATGTCCCGTCCCGCCGCATGCATCCAGGCGATGCGCTCCAGGTACCACTCGCGGGTGTACTCGCGCTGCATGGCGCGCAGGGTGTTCGTCGACCCCGACTGTACCGGCAGGTGCACGTGGTTGCAAAGCTGCGGGTAGGCCTCGATCGCCTGGACGATGTCGCGGGTGAAGTGTCGCGGGTGCGATGTGGTGAAGCGCACGCGCTCTATGCCGCTGACCTCACCGACAGCGATCAATAACTCGGCAAAGCTGCGTCGGCCGCTTGGGTCCAGGTAGCTGTTCACGTTTTGCCCGAGGAGCTGGATCTCGGTGTAGCCGAGCGCTGCAATCCGCTGCGCCTCGGCCAGCACAGAGGCGGACGTGCGCGAGCGCTCCTTGCCACGTGTGTAGGGCACAACGCAGTAGGCGCAGAACTTGTCGCAGCCTTCGATGATCGTGATGTAGCCGCGATGCGGATTGGAACGTGACGTGAACTCCGTGTCGAATGCCTCGTCGGTCTGGCGGTCGTCAAGGCCGGTGATGCGCCGCTCTCCTGCTTCGAGCCGTCCCAGCATCTCCGGTAGGTGACGGTAGGACGCCGAACCTGCAACCAGCGACACATACGGCGCGCGCTCAAAGATGCGTTCGCCTTCCTGCTGCGCCACACAGCCGAGCACGGCAAACTTCTTGCCTTCGCCCTGCATGCGCTTGTACTCGTTCAGGCGATGG
>CAXTFS010000099.1:0-10292 GCA_964243395.1 uncultured Acidobacteriaceae bacterium
GCTCCGGGCCGGCCCAGCAGGCGTGCCTGCACCGCCATCGTGTTTCGCCGGTCCGCGTCGGTCAGCAGCTCCATCAGGGCCGCTTCGAACCGCTCGGGGGTAAGGTCTGCCTGCAGCAGCATCAGCGCGGCCCCAGCCTCGGCGAGCGCCTCTGCGTTCTTGCGCTGATGATCATCCGCGGCCTGCGGAAACGGCACCAGCAGCGACGCCCTGCCCGCCGCGCAGAGCTCGGCCACGGTGCTCCCCGAGCGCGCCACCACCAGGTCCGCCGCGGCGTACTGCGCCGGCATGTCGCCCAGAAAGGCTTCCACTCGCCATCGCGCGGGATCAATCTCCGTCGCCGCATACGCTGCACGCGTGACTTCGAGGTGCCGCGGCCCTGACTGGTGCACGATCGTGAGCTCCGGCAGGGCCGCAAACAGACGCCGAGCGATGCGCGGCAGCATGTCGTTGAACACCGCTGCCCCCTGGCTGCCTGCCGTGACCAACAGGCGCAGAGGCCCGCCCACGGGCCGGGGCGGCAGGCCGAAGATCTCCGGCCGCACCGGGACGCCAGTCAGCTCCGCATGGCGAAAGAACGGGATGGTGCCTGGGAAATTAACGGCCGCCGCGTCGGTGAACTTGCCCGCGATCCGGTTCGTGAGCCCTGGGACGGCATTCGGCTCATAGGCAATCGTCGGGATGCGCAGCATGGCTGCGGCCAGGATCGCCGGCCCGCTCGCGTAGCCCCCTACGCCTACCACCGCGTGCGGCCGAAACGCCCGCAGCAGCTGCAGGCAGCGAACAACCCCCAACGGCAGATCGCTTAGCGTCTTCAAGCGGGTCGCCAGGCTGACGTTCTTCAGCTGTCCCGAACGCACCAGCTCCAGCCGATAGCCCGCAGCGGGAACCAGCTTTGTCTCCAGCCCACGCGCGGTGCCGATAAACAGCAGCTCGGCACCATGGCGGTCGTGCAGCTCCCCGCCGATGGCCAGGGCCGGGATGACGTGTCCGCCGGTTCCACCACCGGCGATCGCAATGCGCAAAGGAGCAGCGCTTTGGCCCGGTTCCGGCTCCCCTGCCTCGCCCACCTAATCGATCTCGCGGGTCACATTCAGCAATACGCCCATGCACGCCAGCGTGACAAACACGCTGGTGCCCCCGGACGAGATAAACGGTAGCGGAATGCCCTTGGTCGGCAGCAGCGCCAGGACCACGCTGATGTTGAAGAAAGCCTGCACCAGGATCGCCGTCGTCAGCCCGAACGCCAGGAAACGCGCAAAGGGGTCGGTCGAAAGGAACGCCGCGCGCAAGCCGCGGTAGCCCAGGATGCAGAACGCGATCACCACACAAAGCGCGCCGATCAGGCCAAGCTCCTCGCAGATATTAGCGAAGATGAAATCCGTGTGCGGCTCTGGCAGAAAGAACAGCTTCTGCACGCCTTCCATCAGACCTTTGCCGTGCACGCCGCCGGTGCCCACCGCAATCAGCGACTGCAGGATGTGAAAGCCTGCGCCCTTTGGATCGGACTCCGGATCCATAAAAATCTTCATGCGGGCCGCGCGGAACTTCACGTGGAACAGCATGTAGTACATGATCGGCGAAGCCGCCGCGAGCGCCAGCCCGATCCACTTCAGCTGCATGCCCGCGAGATACAGCATCATCAGCAACACCGCCGCACAGACCATGGCCGTGCCCAGATCAGGCTCCTTCAGGATCAACGCGATAAACACCAGCGGGGGCAGCGCCGCGGGAAGAATTGTCTCCTTGATGTTGTCAATCGCGTGCATGCGCGTCTGCAGAAACCATGCCAGAAACACGATAATGACGGGCTTTGCGAGCTCCGATGGCTGCAGCGTAAGTCCGGTAAAGCGAATCCAGCGATGCGCGCCGTTCATGCCGCTCATCGCGAACACGGCCATCAGCATCAGCGCCGTGATGCCCATTACCGGAAAGATCAGCTTGGGGTTGTTGTATTTGCGGTACGGCACGCGCATCAGCACGAACAACGCAACAATGCCCAGCAGCACCCAGATCGCCTGGTTGCGCACATAGGCATACGGCGAGCCCAGCGTCGCCTTCGCCATCACAGCCGACGCGGAAAACACCATCACCAGCCCGAACAGCACCAGCAACAGCACCGTGCCGAACAGCCATTTATCTACACCGACGCGCTTCGCCATACCATCCTGCGATTCCTGATGCTGCTGTTACAAGCCTTGACGCTTCGCGAAACCCTACGCACTCACCAGATCTGCGACCAGCGACGTGAACACACGTCCCCGGTGCTCGTAACTCTTGAACTGATCGAAGCTCGCGCAGGCCGGAGCGAGTAGAACCACATCGCCCGCCACCGCCTGCCCGTGTGCATACGCGACTGCCCTGTCCAGTGTCCCTGCACGTTCTATCTTCACGACCCCGGCCAGTTGCGTCTCTATCTTTTCTGCGGCGGAACCAATGGTGATAACCGCTTTGGCGCGTTCGCGGAGCAGTGGACCCAGGGTGCTATAGTCCGAATCCTTGTCCTTGCCGCCCAGGATCAGGAAGACGCCACCGGCGAACGCCTCGAGCGCCTTGGCCGCAGCGTCGACGTTGGTCGCCTTGGAGTCGTTGAAGTAGCGCACCCGGTCCAGCTCGCGCACAAACTCCAGACGGTGCTCCACGGCACGGAAGGCGCGCACTGCCGCACGAATGGTCTCGGCATCAATCCCCGCGAGCCGTGCCGAACACACTGCCGCCAGTACGTTCTCCACGTTGTGCGCGCCCACCAGCGGAATCTCTGCTACGGGCAGCACGGGCTCGGGCGCGGCACCCTCAGCTCGGCGAAAGAAGATCGTCTCGCCATGGGCAAACGCGCCCTGTTTGACCGGGCGGCGCGCGCTGAACCAGAAGATCTGCGCCCGTGTCTTCGCCGCCACCATCTGCGTCGCCTTGTCCTCGGCATTCAGCACGAGGAAGTCATCGGCAGTTTGCCTCTCCGTGATACGTGCCTTGGCCGCGGCATAGTTCTCGAAGCTGCCATGACGATCCAGGTGATCCGGCGTGATGTTGAGCACCAGCGCGATGCGCGGTCGAAAGCTCTCAATCGTCTCCAGCTGAAAGCTTGAGACCTCCAGCACATTCCACGTATCGGGCGTGGCTTCGGCCACCATCTCCACGACGGGCCTGCCGATGTTGCCGCCCACCAGCGTCGACCGTCCACTCGCCGCAAGGATCTCCCCCAGCAACGCCGTTGTCGTCGTCTTGCCATTGGAACCCGTGACCGCGATGGTCTCGCCGGCGAGGAACTGCGTGCCCAGCTCCAGTTCGCCGATCACGCGCATGCCCAGCGCATGTACGCCCTTCAGCTCGGGCACGCTCAACGGCACGCCCGGCGAAACGACGATCAGGTCCTGGCGCCGAAACGTCAGCAGTCCATGGCTGCCTGCCTCGACCATGATGCCTTCATCGAGCAGCTCGGGCAGCTCCGGGATCGTCGCCACCGGGCGCGCATCGCTGACGGTCACACGCGCTCCACGCGCCTTCAAGAAATGCGCCGCCGCAAGTCCGCTCTTGCCTAAACCTACGACCAGCACGCGCTTGTTCTTTAGGTCCACACCCACTCCGGCGACGGTAAAAGCTGCCTTCGTCATCCTAGCTGAGCCCTTCATCGTTCGACCCCACCCACTTCAGACCTCTGCGAACTTCGCTATACTGGGCCGCCCGATCATGGGCCGCTCTGGATGCACGGAGGTTCGGCTTTGCAAGTTTCTCGTCGCGGTTTCTTACAGGTGGGCGGAGGCGCTACCCTCGCCGCTCTGACCAAGGGTGTCTCCCACGCGCAGAACACGCTGGCCTCGCCACCGGTACCAGCGCCCGGCGGCGAACCGGTTCGCTTCGCCAGCATCGGCGTCGGCATCGAGGGCTCCATCCTGCTGCGGCGCTCGGTGACCCTGCCCCACGCCAAATGTGTCGCCGCGTGCGACGTCTACGACGGTCGCCACACCCTGGCTCGCGAGATCGCTGGGCAAAATATCGTGGTGACGCGCAACTACAGGGAGATCCTAGCCGACCCGAAGATCGACGCCATCGTTCTCGCCACGCCGGATCACGCCCACGCACCCATTGCTGTCGAAGCCCTGCACGCCGGCAAGGATGTCTACTGCGAAAAGCCGATGTCGCACAGCATCAGCGATGGCGACGCCATGGTGCAGGCCTCCAAGGCCACAGGACACTTCGTACAGGCAGGCTCCCAGCGCGTCAGCTCGGCTCTGTTCACGAAAGCGCATGAGCTGTGCAGCAGCGGCGCCATCGGCCCGGTGCGTCAAGTCGAACTGATGCTGGGCCGCAACAATCCAGGCGGCGCGTGGGAGTACCCTCCACCGCTCGATCTCTCCCCTGCCACGCTCGACTGGGCCGCCTGGCTCGGCAAGGCTCCGCAGAAGCCGTTCGATCCCCTCACCTTTGCGCGCTGGCGCTGCTGGAAGGAGTACGGCACAGGGATGGCGGGCGACCTGATGGTGCACCTCGTCAGCGGCATGCAATACATCACCGGCATCAACCAGATGCCCGATCTCGCAATGTCCGTTGGCGGCATCTATCGCTGGCCCGATGGGCGCAACATGCCCGATCTGCAGGTGACTACGTTCCTGTATGGCAAAGTACCGGTCACCGTGCGGCTCACGCAGGGTACCGAGACGCCCGAGATCACCCGCATCCTCGGCCCCGGCGGCATCCTCGAGGTCTCTGCCAACACCGTGTTCTACACGCCGCAGCGTGGAGTCGACACCAACCCCGACTACGGCATCAACGGCTTTCCGGCGGCCATGCACGCCGCCTATGAGCAGCAATGGCACGCGGAACACGACCCGGAACTGAAGGCCCATCCGCAAGAGCCCATGCAGACGTGGCAGGGCCCCTCCTGGGACGACCATCTGCCCCACCTGAGCAACTTCTTTACCGCGGTGCGCACCCGTCAGCCGGTGGTGGAGGACGTTGTCTTCGGCCATCATGCCGCCGGTGCCTGCCACATGGCCAACGCGTCCTACTTTGCCGGCCGATCGGTGCATTGGAACGGCACAGCCATGGCGTAGGGCTGGCACTTGGAGCTGAGCGGCTCTGAGCGGCCTAGCGCAGCTTCAAGGTCGTCAGGGCGAGCAGCGCAAAGATCAGCGACATGATCCAGAACCGCGCAATCACCTTGGACTCCGACCATCCACCCAGCTCAAAGTGATGATGGATGGGAGCCATGCGGAAGATGCGCTTGCCGCCGCGCAGCTTGTAGCTGCCCACCTGCAACACCACGCTCATCAACTCGAGCACGAACACGCCGCCGATGAACGGCAGCAGCAATTCCTGCTTGATGATCACGGCCACCGTGGCGATCGCGCCGCCCAGCGCCAGCGAACCCACATCGCCCATAAAGATCTCTGCCGGGTGCGCGTTGTACCAAAGAAAGCCGATACTAGCGCCCACCATCGCGCCGCAGAAGACGGTCAGCTCGCTGACCATGGGCATGCGCTGGATCTCGAGGTAGTCGGCAAACACCACATGGCCGCTCACGTAGGTGAGCATCGTGAGCGCTCCGGCCGCGATAATCGTGCAGCCGATCGCCAGGCCGTCCAGCCCATCCGTCAGGTTTACCGCGTTGCTTGAGCCCGTGATGATGATCATCACAAACAGCACAAAGGGCACAAAGGCCAGAGGCCACGCGTGGGTGTGCAGCAGGCTGTCGAAGATCAGATCTGGCCGTAAATGCTTCAGAAACGGCACAACCAGCCGTGTGGAGTACAGGCCTTCGCCACGCAGCACCAGCAGCGCAATGGCAATCGTGCAACTCGCTACCATCTGGAAGAACAGCTTCTGCCATGATGTCAGGCCTAGGTTCCGCTTGTGCACGACCTTGATGTAGTCGTCGGCGAACCCGATCGCCGCAAAGGCCATGGTCGAAAACATCGCCAGCCAGACAAAGGAGTTGGACAGGTCACTCCACAGCAGCGTCGGCACAAGGATCGAGATGCAGATCAGCACACCACCCATCGTGGGCGTGCCGCCCTTCTTCTGATGGCTCTGCGGACCTTCTTCGCGGATGTACTGCCCGATCTGGAACTGGCGCAGGCGGTCGATCACGAAGGGCCCGATGAGCAGGCCGATCAGCAGCGCGGTGAGGCTCGCGAAGACACACCGGAACGTGACATACCGAAAGATGCGGAAGAAACGGAAGTAGGGGAAGAGCTTTTGGTAGAGCAGCCAGAAGAGCAACGGCGTGGCCTCATGCGCGAGTTGTAGGTTTCGCGTTCGATGTGCTGTGCGTGCCCGAAGCTCGCAGTTTCACGGCTATCTTACCTTCCGCTCGCACGGGAAGCGATGGCGGCGCATCTTCGGAGAGTCAGCGCCCGCGTGCTCACGGCTCGGCGGCACTTGCACTGTGCGGATCGACCGCCTGGAGCGTGTTCCCCAACTCCTCCAACGCGCGCTCCAGCCGCACGCCGCGCGAGCCCTTCAGCAACACCAGATCGCCCGGTTGCAGCACGGCGCGCAACCACGCGCCGGCAAGCTCCGGGGTGTCAAAGAAGTGAGCCTCCGCGCCCCCCTCAGCTGCGGCATCCGCCAACCCGCGAGCCAGCCCGCGCACACCGGCAACAAGGTCGATGCCGGCTTGCGCAGCAACCCGGCCACACGCCGCATGCAGCATCGGCGCCTCCGGCCCAAGCTCCAGCATCTCGCCGGCGACAAGAATGCGGCGTTGCGCGGGGCTCTTCGCCAGCGTGGCAATCATCGCATCGAGCGCATGTGGGTTGGAGTTATAGCAATCGTTGATGAGCCTTGCGCCGCGGAACTCTACAACATCTCCACGCTTCGCCGTGGGCCGCAGTGCCTCCAGGGCCTCGCAGCAACGTGGGAGCGAGATGCCGCTGGCCATCCCCACGCTGATCGCTGCCAGCGCATTCAGCACGTTGTGCCGCCCCAGCAACGCCAGCTGCACCGAATGCTGCTCGTTCCCGGCCTTCACCAGAAACTGCGACCCAGCCAGGCCAAGCTCTTCCACCTCGACCCCTCGCACGACGCAGGTTTCACCTGTGCCGTAGGCGATCGCGCGCTCACCCATGCCGCGGCCGAACCTTGCCACACGTTCGTCGTCCCCGTTCAGAAATGCCAGGCCATTTGCCGGCAAAGCTTCGACCAGTTCACGCTTGGCGCTTGCGATGCCTTCAATCCCATCCGGGAAGAACTCCAGGTGCACGGCGGCCACATTCGAAACAACAGCCCAGTCGGGCTCTGCGATGCGCGCGAGCGCGGCAATTTCGCCCGCATGGTTCATGCCCATCTCGAGCACGGCAACCTCGTGCTGCGGCTCGAGGCGCAACAGCTGCAACGGTAGACCGAAGTGGTTATTCAGATTGCCTTCGGTCTTCAACACACTGCCTTGCGCGCTGAGCACGGCAGCGATGCAGTCCTTCGTTGTCGTCTTGCCAGCGGATCCCGTAACGCCGATGACGCGCTTGCCCCACTGGCGACGCACAGCATGCGCCAGCCGCTGCATGGCCGCAAGAACGGGGTCCGCTGCTTCGTCAGGAACCCGCAGCAGCTTGCACGTATCCACGGTTGCAGGCGCAAGCCAGCGCATGCTCACCACGACCGCTACCGCTCCGTTCGCCAGCGCGGTCTCGACATAATCATGGCCGTCGACACGCTCCCCGCGCACAGCAAAGAAGAGGTCTCCTGCGTTCAACGTGCGTGAGTCGATGGAGTATCCGGTGGCCAGCGTCTTCGTCGTGAAGTCCCCTTCCGCATGCAAGACATCGCCGATCTCACCTAGCGTCAGCTTCATGCGTGCGCCTCCCTTTGCAGCGCCGTTAGGACGCGCGCGGCTTCCTCGACATCATCGAACGGTACCGCACCGCTGGCGAAGAGCTGCTGCTTCTCATGCCCCTTGCCCGCAATCAGCACGATGTCACCCGGCCTCGCCTCACCCACGGCGATTGCAATCGCCGCACGTCGATCCTCTTCCACGATGCAGGCCGCCGTTGTCTCTCGCAGACCGACCAGCGCTTCTTCGAGGATGAAGTTTGGATCTTCACTGCGCGGATTGTCGCTTGTCAGCACCACAAGATCGCTCCCTTCACCGGCAGCACGGCCCATCTTCGGCCGCTTGCTGCGATCGCGATCGCCACCACAGCCGAACAGCGTGATCACACGCCCACCATGGGCCGCGGCAGTCTCACGCGCAAGCCGAAGCAGATTACGCAAGGCATCGTCGGTGTGTGCATAATCGACAACGACCGTGAACCCAGCCTCACGGGAACCGGGCACAACCTCAAAGCGTCCTGGCACCTGTTGCAGCGTGTGTGCCGCAGCAGCAACCTGCTCCAGCGTGAGCCCACGTGCAAGTGCAGCGCACATCGCCGCCAGCAGGTTGTACACGTTGACGCGCCCACTCAGGGGCGAGTGGATCGGCACGCCCCCCACCGGCGTCGCGAAGTCAAAGCGCATGTCACCCTGCGCCAGTTGCAGGTTCTCTGCACGATGCGTGCCATAAGCCTGAAGCCCATAACGCATCAGCACCTCGCCGCCAAAGGCATGCACCATCTCCGACGCGTAGGGCACATCCTCGTTGATTACAGCGACACGCGGCGGTGGTGCGCCCACGCCGCTGAAGAGCCGTGCCTTGGCCTTCGCGTAGGCCTCCATCGTGCCGTGAAAGTCCAGGTGATCCTGCGTGAGATTCGTGAACACCGCCACATCCACCGGCAGGCCCCACACACGCTCCTGCTCCAGCGCGTGCGAGCTCATCTCCATTACGGCCTCAGTGCAACCGGCACGCACACCATCGCGTAACAGTGCCAGCAGATCACGGCTCTCCGGCGTGGTGTGTTCACTGGTACGTACCTCGTCGCCGATGTGCGTCTCCACTGTGCCGATCAGGACGTTCTTGCGCCCCACGCTGCGTAGCATCTGCTCCAGCAGAAACGTGGTGGTCGTCTTGCCGTTGGTTCCAGTGACCGCAGTTAAGGCCAGTGCTCGCTCCGGATGCCCGAAGACCTCGGCACTGACTTCGGCCAGCGCACGCCGGCCCGAGGACACAAGCGCAATCGCAAGCTCCGGTTGACTCGCCTCTAGTCGGCTGAAGACCTCGTCGGAGTCCGTGAGCAACGCGGCGGCGCCCTGACGCAGCGCGTTCTGGATGAAGCCATTGCCGTCGGCACTGCCGCCGCGCATTGCAACGAAGACGTCGCCGGCATGCACCCGGCGCGAGTCATACTGCACGTCGCGAACGTCGATATCTTCGCGCCCACTGCTGCGCAACGTCGACACCGCCTCGAGTGCCTGCTTCCACTGCATAGGTCTGATTCTACGTTCCGTTGAGGCTGCAGTTCGGTCCGTTACCGCGCGAAACGCACGACGACTTCAGTGCCGGAAGGCACCATCGTGCCGGCAACGGGCGCCTGCTCACGCGCGAGCCCGCTGCCTACCGTCTCCACACGTAAACCAACAGACCCGGCGCGCTCCACAACGCCACGCAATGCCGCTCCGCTGAAATCCGGCACGGCCACACGCTTGCCGTTATCCAGCACCACGGCACCATTGCTGCGGACCTGCACCGCCGGTGCGATGTGCGGTGCCGCGATAGGCTTATCAGCCGCCACGTTGGCGTCGGGCATCACCGACGTTGTGTTGCCGTTCTTGTGAAACGCCGTAAGCACGCGATCTGGCAACGCCAGCCAATCCTTGCGCGGTGCGGCATGGGCCGCCACTGTCTCTTGCTCACGATCTACCTGCAGATTTACGGCCATCGCGGCCGTGGTGGCTGGGTGCCGCAACGGATCGTCAGGCGGCAGGCTGTTGATCTCGTCGAACATCGAGCCCAGGTCGGCGATGTCGTTCTGGTCGGGACCATCTTCTGTCTCCGTAGCCATCTGTACGTCTTCCATCTGCTTCTTTGTCTTCAGCGGCTGATCATGCGGCACACCGAGGTATTCGAGCACCTCTTGCGCTACCTCCGCGAACACGGGTGCACTCGCGGCGCCACCGTAGTGCTCCACCTCGCCGCCCGCGGTGGGTGTGTCGATCACCACGGCCACTGCGATCGCCGGTGCACTCACGGGGGCAAAGCCTGCAAAGCTGGCTACAAGCTTGGTATGCGAATACGTGTGCGTGGCGGGATCTATCTTTTCTGCGGTACCCGTTTTGCCGGCGGAGCTGTACCCATTCAGCTGGGCTTTTCTGCCCGTCCCTTCAACCACGATGCCCTGCATCATGGCGCGCATCTTGGCCGCGGTCAGCTCCTTGATGACACGGTGCGATCCGTCGGGCAGCTGGTCGGGTATCTGGAC
>CAXTFS010000100.1:0-10183 GCA_964243395.1 uncultured Acidobacteriaceae bacterium
ACCCCCAAGGTGCACCTCGGCCTCCCTACCGAAAACGATGTAAAGGACGGCATAATCGCCTACAAGATCTCCGCGCACGCCGCGGATGTGGCGCGGCACCGGCCGGGTGCACGCGACCGGGACGATGCTATCTCGCATGCGCGCTACACCTTCGACTGGGACAAGCAATTCGCCCTTTCGCTGGATCCGGAGACCGCGCGCGGCATGCACGACGAAACTTTGCCGGACGACTACTACAAAGAAGCGGCGTTCTGCTCCATGTGCGGCCCGAAGTTCTGCTCCATGAACTGGTCAAGTAAGGTCGACAAGTTCAACGAAGAGGTGCACGGCCTGAAGAAGCCCGACCTCACGCAGATCGTGACCGAGCAGATGGCGCTGCGCAGCTAAGCCGGGCAGCAGCCGTCAGTTGACCGTACGAGGAGGAGCCCACGATTGTTGTGGGCTTTTCTTCGCGTTGCGAAGAGCCCTGGCTGCCAACCTGGCTTCCTGCCAAACCCGACGCTTTTCCTCGAAGGTGAGCGCGCGTTCAAGCAGCAATGGCGAAAGAACCACCGCAAGGGCACAGAGCAGAAGAAAGAGCAGATACATGAGAGGACCTCCCGGGAAAATACCGCCCGTGAGGTCCTTATCGGCACTCTTTCGGAAATCTTTAGGGTGTCCGAAGATGAGACAGACCGCTCCCCGCTCACTTAGCGCGACGCGGTCTCCAGAACCTGTGCCGAGGCATTGAGCGCGGTGGCGAGGGCATCCAACTGTGTCTGCAAGCGACCGGCGTCCGCTGCATCGATGCCCTCGTTCACGCCCGGGACCACCACCGCGGCGTAGCCGGTGTACTCGCCCGGTGCGTAGATGGTGTGTTTGAACCACGGCCGCTTGGGAAGTCCTGCCTGGTTCAGCAGAGCTTCTTCCGCACCACGCAGGGCGAGATTCAGCGCGTCGGTCTCTTTCGTGCGTGGCGCCTTCGACGCGGTCAGGGTCACCTGCCGCCCGTACACACTCGTGCCCGCCGCGGCGAAGCGCCCGGCAGCCTTCAATGCCGGATCGAAGTTTGCGCTTACCTTGCCTTCGATCGCACGTTTCTGCGCGGCAGTGAGGTAGTCGAGCACCTCATGGCCATAGAGCCGGTAGTCGTACGGCAGAACGTCCGCGTCGGCCATGTGCAGGATCTCGAGCCCGAAAACGCGCGCCTGCTGCTGCTCGTAGACGAAGGTCGGGTCGGCGTTGCGGATGAACCAGTTGTAGTTGTCAAAAACCGAGTGGTAGACGCCGTATGGACCGTCGGAGCCGATGTCGGTCGAAGGGACGCCGAGGTGCTGAATGAACGGCGTGTAGTCGGAGCCGGAACCAAGGTCGCCGACGCGCACATCCGCTGTGCTGGCCACCGAATTCGACGGTGCGCTGAACGGATTGGCTGCGGCGCCACGGCGATGCTGGCCCTCAGCCTGATCCTTGCGCCACTGCTCGTACACGGTGCCGCCCTTGGGGCTGGGGACCTCGCGCGTCACATCGCGTACAAACTCCTTCAGCGAAGGAACGGCCGAAGCGTCGAAGTTTGGGCCGGAGACGCCGACATCCATGTTGAAATACCCGACCGCGTGCGCCAGGTGTGCCGCATGGTCTTCCGCCCACTCGGTCGAGCCCATCAGGCCCTCTTCCTCGGCGTCCCATGAGGCGATCACGATACGCCGCTTGGGCTTCCACCCCGTCTTCAGCAGCTCGCCCAGGCCGTGTACGGTTTCGAGCATGGCGGCCGTGCCGCTGTTGGGATCAACCGCGCCGTAGACCCAGGCATCGCGATGGTTTCCGGCGACCACCCAGGCATCCTTGTCTGCGGTGTCGGTGCCGTCGATGGTGCCAATCACATCCCAGATGGTGCGCAGCTTGTAATTCTGCTCCAGGTGCATGTGGACCTTGACTGCGCCAGTGCCGCCGACGTGATACGCGAAGGGCAGAGCGCCCTGCCACTCGTGCGGCACCGATTCGCCATCAAGCGCCTCCAGGATCGGGGCGGCGTCCTTGTAGCTGAGCGGGTTCACCGGGATCGACGGCTGGTTCATCTTGGCCGGGTCGGTGATGCGTTGCGAGTCAGGAAGATCGGGCGTGGACGCGATGCCTGGCGTCTCCGGATCACCCGGATAGAGCGGCAGAAACTGCACTGAACCGCGCTGCACGCCGGAGTCAGGCCGGTAGGGCCCGCGTGGGTATTTGTCGCCGCGGGCATAGCCATCGTCGGCGGGGTCGGAGAAGATGATCACGCCGGCGGCACCGCGCTGCTGCGCGATATAGGCCTTTACGCCGCGGAAGTTTTGCCCATAGCGCACGAGCACGATCTTGCCCCTCACATCGACGCCCAGCGCAGCGAGTTGCTTGAAGTCGGCGAGCGTGCCGTAGTTGGCATAGACCGCGTCGGCGGTGACATCGCCGGACCCGGAGGAGCCGTTGAAGGCCGTTAGGATGCGCGGATCATCCTGGAACGGGTCGCCGCCGAACTCGTTCGGGTCGACGTGTTCCGGTGTTGGGCCGGCCATTAGCTGCTTGCCGTGTGCATCGCTCGCGGTGATCTCGATCTTCACCGGTTTATTGAGCAGCACCTTGTAGGGCACGATTTTGGTATCGAGGCCGGCTGCTTCGAATTTGCTCTTCACGTATTCGGCGGTGGCGTAGTCTTCCGGCGAGCTGGCCCAGTGCGGGGCCTTGGTGAGTTCTTTCAGGTGTTCGCCCGCGAGTTTTGCATTCGGCACTGCCATAAAAACCGCATCCCACCTGGCCTGTTGCGAGAAGTCCGCGTAGCCAAAGACGTGTTGCGGGGATGAGTTGCTGACCTGGGCAAAGCAGGTGCCGCTGAGCAGACAAAAGACGGCCGAAGCCGTCCGGAGACGAACCATGTGGACCTCCAAAGGTGATGCAGAAGCTCTCGAACGTTAGACAGGTTGCGTGCAGAACTTACAGCGTGTCGCCGCCAGCGGGATATCGCCATAGCACTGTGGGCAAGCGCGGGTGGTCGGCGGCTCCGCCTTGGGCGGGTTGAACTTCTTCAAGAGATATTGTGTGGGGACAACGAGAAAGAAGTAGACCACCGCGGCAAGGATCAGGAAGTTAATGACCGCCGTGAGGAAGCTGCCGTACTTGACCTGACCGCCGTTGACGTTCGCGATCAGGTAGCCGAAATCGGGCTTGCCGATGGTTGCCCCGAGCAGCGGTTTGATGATGTCGTCCGTGAGGGCGGTCACGATTGCAGTGAACGCAGCGCCAATGATCACGGCGACCGCGAGGTCCATCACATTGCCACGCAGAATGAAGTCACGAAAGCCTTTAATCAAGACTTCTCCTAGCAGAACTTAATTGGAGACCATGGCCCGAAAACTTCGGCGAGTATACCCCAGCCACACACCTCTCCTGTCCTGAGGGGACGCTGCGCCGGGCGGCAGCTTGCACTTTCGTGAGCCGAAGCGTGCCGGCGCCGGGGTCAGATGCTCTGACGTATGCTCGGGAGATGCGTCCAACGGGTGTGCGCATTCGGCTGCTTTCCTTCGGTCCCTTGCGACAGTTCCTGCCCCCCGGTGGAGAGTGGCGCGAGCTGGCGGCAGAGTCGTCTGTCGCGAGTCTTCTGGAGCAGTTGGAAGGCGAAGGCCAATTCGGAGCAAAGGCGTTGCGCGCGGCTGCAGTCGCGGTCAACCTCGAATACGCACAACCGACACGAATGCTCGCGGACGGGGATGAGGTGGCGATCCTGCCGCCGGTCAGTGGCGGCGCCGGGCCGTCTGCGGCACCTGATGGGGAGCCCGATGCCGTACCTGTGGCGCTGATCCAGGAAGCCATTGACACGACACGGCTGCTGGAACAGATAAAGGCCGGCGGCGACGGTGCGGTTTGTGTCTTCGACGGCATCGTGCGCGACAACACACGCGGCCGGCAGACGCTGCACCTGGACTACGAAGCGTACGAGGAGATGGCGCTGGGACAGTTGCACGCGCTGCGCACCGAGGCGCTCCGACGCTTCGAGGTGCGTGAGGTAGCCATCGTGCATCGGCTGGGCCGCTTGTTTGTGGGCGAGACCAGTGTGTTGATCGCGGTAGCCTCCGCGCACCGCGGCGCTGCCTTCGACGCCTGCCGATGGGTGATCGACACCCTGAAAAAGACGGTGCCGATCTGGAAGCATGAACAGTTTGCCGACGGTGCGGTGTGGTCCGATGGAGAGCCGTTTCCCGAGGAGATCGTAGGAGCGGTGCAATGAGGACGCAGCTTGCCTTGGCAGTCTGTATCCTGTGCCCGTCTGCTGCTCTTCTTGCGCAAAATCCATCCGCGGCGCCGATTGAGCGCCGCGATCCGGCCGGCTCACCAACAGAGACGATCCGTGTCGAGAGCCGCCTGGTGAACGTGGCCCTGAACGTCGTCGACGAGCATGGTGCGCCCGTTGGCGGCCTGACGATGAACGACTTCGAGCTGACCGAGGATGGCAAGCCACAACGCATTGCGATCTTTGAAAAGGAGTCTGCCACCCCACTCAGCATTGTGCTCGCCCTGGACGCGAGTGAGAGCGTGCTGAGCGATCGCAACCTGGAGCGCGAGGCCGCCAAGGGCTTCCTGCGAGGCCTGGTGCGCACCCAGGACCGCGTGGATCTGATGGCGTTTTCTGACAGTGTGGACGAGGTGGTCTCGTTCACCAATGACGTGCGTGCGGTGGACAGCGGGATCGGGCACATCGTGCGGGGCGACTCGACCGCGCTCTACGATGCGGTCTATCTGGCGAGCCAGCGTCTGGCGGAGGCCAGGATCGTACCCGGCGAACGGCGAGTTGTCGTGCTGATCACCGATGGCGAGAACACCACCCGGCATGGCAGCTACGACACCGCGCTGGAGGAGGCCGAGCGCGCCGGCGCGATGATCTACTCGCTGATCATTGTGCCCATTGCGGCAGACGCCGGTCGCAATACAGGGGGAGAACATGCGCTGATCCAGATGGCGCACGATACCGGCGGCAAGTTCTACTACGTCGAAGACAAGCACGACCTTGCGCCGGCCTTTGCCCATGTTTCGGAGGACCTTCGCACGCAGTACACGATCGGCTACTACGCTCCCTCCAAAGGCGACGATGCGGGTGGGCTGCGGCAGATCGGTTTGCAGTTGAAAAATCCAGCGCTGCGGGCCCGCTACACGCTGCGGTATCGCACCGCGTATTTCGCACGGCGTTGAGCTGAGCCGTTATCTCGGAGTGCATGGTCGCTGTAGTCGGCACGGCACGGGACCACCGTACAATCTGGGCATGGCGACGAAGAAGCGGCACGGCAAGGGACTACCTTCGGGCGAGACCGGGCAAGAGGCGCTGTATCTCAAATCCCTCAGCGATCGCCAGGTGCCCGTGGCGATCAAGCTCCGTGACGGCGAACTGGTGAGCGGCTGGATCGAGTACTTCGACGACATGATGCTGCGATTGACGCGCGAGGGCAAGCCGAACCTGTTTATCTACAAGTCGCAGATTCGTACCATCACCGAGAACGCGCCCGCCAGCACACGTCGCACGGCGCCCCGCGAGGACGCTGGGGCGCGGTAGCAGCCAGGCTCCGAGCCTCGCAGCCAAGCAGTCTTAGATAGCCGTAACAAGATCCGAGGGAGAGCCTGTGCGGGAGTTTGTGGAGATAGCGGAAGAGATTGCGAGGGAAGCAGGCGGTCTGCTGCGCGACTTCTACGGTCGTGGTGTGCACGCGGAGTACAAGGGCGATGTCGACATCGTGACCGAGGCGGACCGTGCGAGTGAAAAGCTGATCACCGAGCGGTTGAAAGCTGCATTACCGGACCACGGCGTGTATGCGGAGGAAGGCACACGCTCCTCACTGGACGGGGAGTATCGCTGGTATGTCGATCCGCTGGATGGGACGACGAACTTCGCCCACGGCTTTCCGGCTTTCTGCGTGGTGCTTGGGTGTGAGCACCGGCCGCCGGAGCTTGCGGCAGACGCGGACGGCGAGATCGTGGCCGGCGTGATCTACGATCCGTTGCGCGACGAGATGTTCTCCGCCGCGCGAGGGGCTGGCGCGCAGCTGAATGGCAAGCCGATCCATGTCTCACACGTGGCGAAGCTGCAGGAGTCATTGATTGCCACCGGGTTTCCCAGCCACAAGCGCCATCGCAGCCCCAACATTCACTTCTACCAGGAGTTCACGCTACGATCGCACGGCGTGCGGCGGGCCGGATCGGCGGCACTGGATCTGGCGTATGTCGCGGCGGGGCGGCTGGATGGCTATTGGGAGTTCAAACTGAATCCCTGGGACACGAGCGCGGGCTACCTGCTGGTCGAGGAGGCCGGCGGTAGCGTCACGCACTTTGATGGCAGCCCGTTCACGCTGGACAGTCGTGAGATCTTTGCGACCAATGGCTTGATCCACGCGGAGATGAAGACGTTATTTGACGACATGTTCGCCGGCCGCAACCTCGAGCCGATCCCCACACCGCAGGAGTTTGCGGCGCGTCGCGCAGCGAATGAAGCGGGCCGCTGACCTTAACCATGACACCTCGCCTGCGCCGGTCGGCAAGAGTCTTTCTGTTCGATCCTCAGGGAGAGTTGCTGCTTATCCGCTTTGTGGCGGGGGGAGGCGGTGCGCCGTTTGTCTTCTGGGTAACGCCGGGAGGCGAGGTGGAGCCCGGCGAGGGCGATAGGCATGCGGCGGAACGGGAACTCCACGAAGAGCTCGGTGTGCGCCTGCCGCTCGTTGGACCGGTACACGAGGAGAGCGGCGGCACGTACACGCATCTGGGAGAGACGGTGCGGAACTTTGACGTGTTCTTCGCAGCGTTCTGCGCGCGGAGTGCACCGCAGCTTACCGGGGTTACGGCGGAGGAGATCGCCCTGCTGCGAGAGGCGCGCTGGTGGACGCTCAACGCATTGTCCCGCTCCGGAGAGCGCATCTTTCCGGCGGGGCTCGCGCGCCTTGCACGCGAAGTCTGGCTGTCTTTACGACCTGAACAAACGAGTTAGGTCACCGCTGGAACGCAGGTGGGGCAGACCTTGGGTTCCGGCACGGTTCCTTGCTAGAATCGTGGCTGAACAGCTCAGCTTTGATCGGCAAAGGCAAGCTTCTAGGAGAGTTTGGACCCATGGCGTATGTCATCGCAGAACCCTGCATCGGCACCAAGGACACAGCGTGTGTGGATGCGTGCCCGGTAGACTGCATTCACCCCAAGAAGGACGAGACCGGCTACGGCGGCGTGGAGCAGCTCTTCATCGATCCGGTCGAGTGCATTGACTGCGGCGCCTGTGTGCCCGTTTGTCCCGTCTCGGCAATCTATGCCGGCGACGATCTGCCCGACAAGTGGGTGGACTACAGCACCAAGAATGCGGCGCACTTCGGCCGCTAAGTGACGCGGGACGATCGCGGGCGCGTGGCTTCAGCCGCGCGCTTTCCCGTTGGTGGACCAAAGCGCCGCATGGGACCTGAAACACGCACTGTCGCCCGCAGAGCTTGTCGTCCTGGGGCGCACTCTCGTAGAGTCAGGAGCTCGGACCCTTCGCAGAAGCCCTATGCATTCGCTGGTGAACGTCGACGATCTGGAAAGCCTGCGCGCGCGCCTGGTGGCATTGTGCGCCGAGGATGCGCACCAGTGGGGATCGATGAACGCCGCTGAGGCCGTATGTCATCTGCGCGGAGCCTTTCTCGTCGCCATGGGCGAAATCCCTTCCGAGCCCGCGCACACACCGATCCCGGCCTCCATGTTGAAGGCGATTGCGCTTTGGGCGCCTATGCCCTGGAAGCAGAACTTTGAGACAATCCCGCCGCTGAAGCGCGGCGGCGCGGGTATGGCGATGACAGACTTTGCACAGGACCTGCGCGGTGTTCTGGAAGCCATGGACCGCTTTAGACAGCCGGAGCAGCGTCGCGTGGATCACTCCTTCTTCGGCGCCATGAGCTACACGGACTGGATGCGGTGGGGATACCTGCACACGGATCACCATCTGCGGCAGTTCGGGCGCTAGGCGGCGTTATGGCTGGAGGCCGATCCATCCCGCACCATGGTGAGGCGATCGTACTGCGGACGTGGCCGTTCCATGAGGCCGATCTGCTGCTGAGCCTGCTTACCCGCGAACAGGGCGTGGTGAAAGGTGTGGCGCGGCACGCGATGCGCAGCCGACGGCGCTTCGGCGGAGCCCTTGAGCCTGGGACCCACGTGACGGCGCATTACACTGAGCGTCCGCGCGAGGACCTGGTGCGGCTGGACAGCTTTGAGATCCTCTGGTCGCCGCTGTCGGCCCCGGTGTATGCGATACGGTTGGCGGGCATGCAGCTTGTGCTGGAAGTGCTCGAAGGCGCTCTGCCGGATCAGGCGCCTGAAGATAACGTTTTCCGGCTGGCGCTGGCCACACTGCAGGCCATGGAAGAGCACCCGGTGTGGCTGCCGGTGACGTACTTCTGCCTGTGGATGAACCGGCTCATGGGCTGGCTTCCCGAGCTGGGGCACTGCGCCGTGTGTGGGCTGGACCTGCGCGGGCAGGACGTCTGGTGGTCGCCCACAACCGACGGCGTGACCTGCCAGGACGACAGCCGGGCCGGAAGCCGGGTGCTTTCAGCCGCTTCCGTCCACGAGAGCTATGCGATGTCACGCAACTCGCTACCGGCGATGCTGGAGGCCGGGGCATGGCCGCCGGAACGTGCCGCAGATCTAAGGACCTTCGCGGTGGGCTCTTTGGAACGGCACCTCGAGCGGCGGCTGCGCAGTGCCACGGTACTTGCAAGCTAGCTTCCGTCGCGGCGAGCGTGTCGGAGACTCTCGAAGGATGCCGCGAGGCAGAAGTGATACGCGCCTTCCAACGCGCCGCATGGTTCCATCATTGACGCATATCTGGCACAAACGAGTCCCGTTGCCTGGCGTTCCCTCCAGGCAGTATGCTTCGTCGCACCTGGAGACGCGGCGGCAGAGTGAAGGCGTGCTCCCGGCTCCGGAATGGTGGGCCCATGCGTAGGAAGCTTGGTTTACTGTGGATGCTGCTCCCTTGCCTGTCCGTTCCGACGCCGTCGTCTCTCCGGGCTGAACGACGACCAGCTGCGGTCGCTCCGCCGGCAAGCGAACGTGGTTCCGCGGGTGCGCAGGAGGTAGTCCCCCCCGCGGGGGGTGCGTCGCCTCAGGCGAAAACGGTGCTGCACACCAGCACCAACCTGGTGGTGGTGGACGTAGTCGTCACCGATCACGGCAGGGCCATTTACGGACTGGACCGGAGCCGGTTCCACATCTACGAGGATGGTCACGAACAGAGCGTCGTTTCCTTCGACGAGACCCAGCCCGGTGCCTACCCGGCCGCGCCCGTAAACGCCCCGCCGCTGCCGCCGAACGTGTATAGCAATGTGCCGAAGTACCCGCCAGGACCGGCGCTCAATGTGCTGCTGCTCGACAATCTGAACACCCCGAACGACGTTCAGGCGGACGTCCATCGGCAACTGCTCCAGTACCTGACTCGTTTAAAACCGGGTACACCGCTGGCCATCTTTGGGCTGAACGCGCGTTTGCAGCTGTTGTCCGGGTTCACCTCCGATCCAGCCGAGCTGACCGAGGTTCTGGAAGGAAAGAAGGCCGCATCCAGAGCTTCGGTTGCGATGGATTCGGGGCTGAGCAGCCAGATTCTCAAGGGCGCAGATCATGCGCTGGCGAACAGCAAAGGAGGGTCCGGTGCGGTCTCCATGTCGATGCAAACCGCCGCCGATGTCCGCGGGACGGAGACGAATCAGCAGGTACGGCTCACGTTGGAGGGCATGCGGGAGCTGGCGCTCTACCTGAGCGCTATCCCGGGGCGCAAGAACGTGATCTGGTTTTCGGGTGGGTTTCCACTCGAGATCCAGCCCGACTATTCACTGCCGAATGCCACCAAGAATGAAGCGGACTTCCAGCCGGAGATCCGCGAGGTCAGCCGCGTGCTCGCCGTGGCGCGGGTAGCCGTGTACCCGGTGTATGCGGCCGGGCCCACGTCGCTGCCGTCGATGCAGGCGTCGTACGACTTTGGCGATCACCGGATCGCCGGGACGCCCGGGTATGCCGATCTGGATGCGCAGGGTATGGATGCAACGCGCAGCAGTCAAGACTCGATGCGGAAGTTCGCGGAGCTGACGGGCGGCCGCTATGTGGCTAGCAACGGCATCAAGGAGGCAATGGCCGACGCCATCGAGAACGGTGCGAGTTACTACACGGTCGGCTACGTGCC
>CAXTFS010000101.1:0-10147 GCA_964243395.1 uncultured Acidobacteriaceae bacterium
GCTGCCGATCTTAAGCAGATTCTCCTTGCCATCGTCACGGTGAAGGAAGAGGAGATCTCCATCTGGATGCTGTTCAATCCAGCCAAGCCGGATCAGTACCGACACGGCGCGCCCGGGTTTGGCGGCGAGGGTTTTGCAGGCGATGAATACCTGGGCTTTGAGGAGTTCTGGGAGACGGGTGCGGATGGCGTGCGGCGTCGGGTGGCGGGGCGTCGCTACGGCAGCAACTACCAGGCCCCGCTGAATGAGTACGAGGCATTTTCTGCGGACCAGGCCTGGATGCCGACCGTGGTGATGATGGCCAAGAGCACCTACGTGTGGCTGGAACAGCTGAGCCGCAAGTACGGCCGGCACATCCACAAACTCGACCAGATCCCCGAGGAGGAGTTGCGGCTGCTGGCCGATCGCGGCATGAACGCGCTGTGGCTGATTGGCCTGTGGGAGCGCTCCGTCGCCTCGCAACGCATCAAGCATCTGCGCGGGCAGGGCGATGCCGTGGCGTCGGCCTACAGCTTGAAGGAGTACAACATCGCCGAGGATCTTGGCGGCAATGCGGGCTACGAGAGCCTGCGCTCGCTGGCCGGGCGCTATGGCATACGGCTGGCGAGCGACATGGTGCCGAACCATATGGGCATCGATTCGCCCTGGGTGGTCGAGCATCCGGACTGGTTTGTTTCCCGCTGGGAGAGCCCGTATCCGGCGTACAGCTTCAACGGTCCCGACCTTAGTGCCGACTCACGCGTTGAGATCAAGCTCGACGATCACTACTACGATCAGACCGATGCGGCCGTTGCTTTTCGCGTGCGTTACAACGCCAATGGCGAAACGCGCTACATCTACCATGGCAACGACGGTACGACCTTCGCGTGGAACGACACCGCGCAGCTGGATTACTCCAAGGCCGCCGTGCGTGAGCAGGTGATGCAGACCATTCTGCACGTGGCCCGCATGTTCCCGATCATTCGCTTCGATGCAGCGATGGTGCTGGCCAAGCGCCATGTGCAGCGCCTGTGGTTTCCGCTGCCCGGCGTGGGTGGATCGATCCCCTCACGCGCCGAAAACGCCATGACGGATGAAGAGTTCGACGCGATCATGCCGGCAGAGTTCTGGCGTGAGGTGGTCGATCGTGTTGCGATGGAGGTGCCCGGCACGTTGCTTCTGGCCGAGGCCTTCTGGATGCTCGAAGGCTACTTTGTACGCACACTGGGTATGCACCGCGTGTACAACTCCGCCTTCATGAACATGCTGCGCGATGAGGAAAATGCAAAGTACCGCAGCTATCTGAAGAAGACCATCGAGTTCGATCCGGACATCCTGAAGCGCTATGTCAACTTCATGTCGAACCCCGATGAGCGCACCACGATCGACCAGTTTGGGTCAGGGGACAAGTGCTTCGGTGTGGCGACATTGATGGCGACCATGCCCGGTCTGCCCATGTTCGGCCACGGCCAGATTGAGGGCTACACCGAGCGGTACGGCATGGAGTTCAAGATGCCGAAGATGCGGGAGTCTCCTGACGAGGGCCTGGTCGCGCGACATAACGCGGAGATCGCTCCGCTGCTGAAGAACCGCTACATCTTCGCCGAGAGTGCCAACTTTGTGCTGTACGACTTCTGGACGGGTTACGGCACGGTCAACGAGAACGTCTTCGCGTACTCCAACCGCAACGGCGATCAACGCTCGATCGTTCTGTATAACAACGCTTATACGAGTACAAGCGGCAACATCAAGCTCTCGGCCGCGTCCATGGACAAGGGCTCGGGTGAGCTGCGGCAGCGCACGCTGAGTGAAGGTCTGGCTCTGCCCTGGGATGGCGACGCCATCCTGGCGTTCCGCGATCACACGCGCGGGCTGGAGTTCCTGCGGTACGCGTCCGCCCTGCGCAACGATGGCTTCTCGATCGATCTGCGGGGCTACCAGTACGCCGTCCTGTTGGACTGGCGCGAGTTGCATTCCACGGCGGAACAGCCCTGGGATCGCCTGTGCGCTGCACTAAACGGCGGCGGTGTCCCGGACCTGGGGCAGGCGCTGGGCAAGCTGCGCCTGCAGCCGCTGCACCAGGCACTCCGGCGCGTGTTGGCGCGGGAGAGCGTGGAGACCTTCGCAACGCTCGGCAAGAACGCTGCGGAGACGGGGGCGCGGGGCGCCTCCGCGCGACCGGAACCGCCGGCCCACGCGGGGGACAGCGAGGGGGCGAGACCGCAACCTGTCGTGCTGGCTCGGAAGACAGAGCGTTCCGCGAGTGAGAACGGGCTGACGGTCAACAGCCAGGATGAGCCGGCCTTGGCTGATTTCCTGAGTCGCGCCAACGAGTTCTACTGGCGGCTGACGGAGATGCTGCCCGAAGCCGAGCGCGACGCGATTGCCGCCGATCCCCAGGTGGGCGCAGACGCGTTCCGGGGCGGTCTGGAGCTGCTCGCCAGGGCTGCGGTTGCGCTGCCCAACGTGGCGCGCGGCTTTTCGACCGCGTGGCCGCCCGCCGTCAGCGAGATCATTCCTGGCGCGGGAGTCGGCGTGGCGATCGAACGTACCTGGGCCCCGCTGCTTGCCTACCTGTTGCTGCATGCGTTGCCCGGCACGGCCGATGGTCAGGCGCTCTTTGACATGCTGGACTTGCGCGCGGGGCTGGCCGAAAGCTTCTCCGGCCTTGGCTTTGAAGGCCAGGACACCTGGCGCGCGGCGGCGAAGGTGCGCCTGCTGCTGGCAGGCCGTATTCCGCTGGAGGCGCTGCGTACCGAGGGTTTCTGGGCCGAGGGCGATGTCCGCTGGCTTTCCGGCGTAAACGAGAGCGATGGCGCCTCCTACGTGAACCAGGAGAGCTTTGAGCAGTTGGTGTGCTTTCTGCAAGTGCCCGCGCTGCTTGGTATTGCCGGGAAGCTGGGCGGCGATGACGGCTATGAGTCGCCGGTCGCCGAGCTTGCAGAGCTGGAGGGCTCGCTGCGGGCCGAATGCACCCGTATGGCTGCCGCAGGCTACAAGCTGCGCGTGTACATCGGCGATGAGACCGAGGCGGAGCCCGAAGACGTTGAGGGAGAAGCGCTGGTTCGGTGAAAACAGGCCGGGGAGGCGCCGCGCCGTTTGCCTCCGGTCTGTTCTCTAATAAGGGAATGGTTTCTTCCAAAATTCCGGACGCCCTGCAGGAGCGCGGCGGCAGCGCTTTGCAGTGGGACGCGCTGCGTGAGCGTGTTGCTGCCCGCGCGCAATCTTCGATTGGCAAGGCTCGGCTGCGGGCGCTGGAGCCTTCGGGCAATCTCGCCTGGATCGAGGCACAGCAGGGCCGAACCGGTGAGATGCGGACGCTGCAGGTGGCAGGCATTCCCTTTGAGTTCCGGGGCATTTACGACGTCGAAGACACGCTCGCCAAGGCCCGGGTTCCGGGTGCGGCGCTGGAACCGGAAGAGTTGCTGCGCCTGCTTGGGCATGCCGAGCGCGTGGAGGCCTGGCGCCAGCTGATTGTGGCGCCACCGGATGCGCTGAAAGGTGCGTGGCCCGGCATGGAGGAGCTCTCGGCACCACTGCTGACCCATGATCTCGGGCCGCTGCTGCGCAGCCTCGGCGGCAAGATCGAGCCCGACGGTTCGCTCGCCGATGATGCCTCGCCGGAACTGTCGCGCATTCGCCGCGCACTGGGCCGGCAGCACCAGCTGATTGAGGCCACGCTGCGCCGTGCGTTGCAGCGGCTCAGCGACGACGACGCGGTGCAGGATGCGCTGATCACCGTGCGTGGCGAGCGGTTTGTGATTCCGGTGAAATCGGAAGCAAAACGCCGTGTTCCCGGCGTGATTCACGGCTCAAGTTCCACCGGACAGACCGTCTTTGTTGAGCCCATGGAGACCATCGAGGGTAACAATGAACTGGCCCGGCTGCTGGACGAGGAGCAGCGTGAGATCCATCGCATCCTGCTTGCCATGACGCGTGCCGTTGCCGCGGAGGCCGAGGCGCTGCGCGTGGGAGCGGAGATCCTAGCGGAAGCTGACGCGCACGCAGCCGCTGCCCGCTTCGCAGTGGACCTCGACTGCGTCCGTCCGACGTTTGCGAATGGTGATTCACAAACTGGCTCGCCCGACCTTCAAGATGTGAATGCCCATTCACAAGTTGTCTCCGACGAACTGGACTTTGAACTTCTGGCTGCACGGCATCCGCTGCTGGATCTGCGGCTCCGGGACGCCGGCGGCCGGATCATTCCGCTGACGCTTGCGCTGCCGACCGGGAAGCGGCAGATGATCATCTCCGGCCCGAACACGGGGGGCAAAACGGTGGCGCTGAAGACAGCAGGTCTGTTGGCGTTGATGGCCCAGGCGGGCCTGCCCGTGCCCGCGGCGAAGGCCCGTCTGCCGCTGTTCACGGCCGTGTATGCGGACATTGGCGATGCGCAGTCGCTGGAGACGAACCTCTCCACGTTTTCGGCGCACGTCACGAATGTGGACCGCATTGCACGTGCGGCGGACGATCGGTCCCTGGTGCTGCTCGATGAGCTCGGCTCCGCCACCGATCCAGAGGAGGGTGCGGCGCTGGCGGTCGCAGTCGCCGGGCACTTTCTGCAGCGGGCGAGCTGGTCGATCGTGACCACGCACCTCACCGCGCTGAAGGTTTACGCGGCCAAGCATGACGATGTGCTGAACGCCGCGGTGGGTTTCGATGAAGCGACGCTTTCGCCAACCTACGATCTGCGGCTGGGCGTACCGGGTGCCTCGGCGGGCCTGAACATTGCCGCGCGGTTGGGTCTGGATGCGGCGATTGTCGCAGAGGCGCGCGCCCAGATGAGCTCGCAGCAGATCGATATCGGTCGCTTCCTGGACGAGCTGCATACCCAATTGACGGCGGCGGGCGCAGAGCGCACCGAAAACGCGGAGACCGCGCGCAAGTTGCAGCGTGAACGGGATTTCGTGCAGGCGGAAGGCCGCAAGGAGCAGCAGGCACGCACACGCGAGCTCGAACGGCAATTGGCGGAGCTGATCAAGGACTTCGAGGCGCAGCTGCGCGACACCGTCAAGGCGATCGGCGACAAGACCATCGCGCAGAAGATCGCCAAGGACTCGGCCCTGCGCATCGCAAGATTGCGGCGCGAGTTTTCCGCGCAGTTCCAGAGCACGGTGGAGGCCAACAGCACGCCCGAGGGTTCGGTGGGTGCGGAGAAGCGGCATCCACGCGACCGTGAGCCGCGCGCCGGCGACCTGGTCCGTTTGAAGAGCCTGAATCGCGAGGGCGTTGTGGTGCGGGTGCTCGACGCGAAATCGTTGGAGGTCAGCTTCGGTGCGATGAAGAGCCGCGTGCCGCGTACCGACATCGCGGAGCTGACCCCGGTGAAGGAGCCAACGGCCGATTCCCTACAGCGGCGGCGAGGCGGCGTGACCGTCGCAGGCGGGGGCGACTCGGACTACATGAGTTTCGAGATCAACGTGATCGGCAGAACGGCGGACGAAGCCGAGGCAGAGGTCGACCGATTCGTGGAGCAGGCTTTTCTAGCCGGCTTGCCGCGCATCCGCGTGGTGCACGGTGTGGGCATGGGCGTCCTGCGCCGCACGCTGCGCGAGTACCTGCGCAAGCACCCGCATGTCACCGGGGTGGAAGAGCCGCCGTACAACGAGGGCGGCCAGGGCGTGACGATGGTATCCCTGCGTCAGTGACGCGGGTCGCCCTACGGCGGGAATGCGTGTCTTGGGCGTCCGCTAGCGTTTGAAGTTTGTGTGGGTGATCCCCGCAGTACGCGTGGCCTCGAAGTACACGCCACAGGCGCTCACCACGATGCGGTTCGGGCCGACAACCAGCACGGAATCGCCGGGAACCTCTGTTGTGGCGCCGGTGATATCGGCATCCTCGTGCTGCATGTCCACCTCCAGCACGGCGCGGGAGCGGATGCCCAGCTGAGCGAAGCTGGCGGGCGTCTCGCCACCGCTCTCCTTGCGGAACTGATCGTCGCTCACGGTACGCGTGGTGATGTCTTCGAGCGGCACCTCGCCGCCACGCCAGCGGAGCGAATCGTCACGGTAGGTCAGCGTGGAGCCCACCAGCGGCTGCGCCTGTTCACGGCCCCAGCAGGCCTGGTTCGTGGTGGGCAGCACGCGGGTGATGCGCCAGGAGCCGCCAAGCCGGCTGGGCAGCGGCTCCGCAGAGAGGTTGGCCACCAGCAGCGGCAGGGTAGACAGGGCGACGAGCGCAGAGCGGAGAATTTTCACAATAAGGTCTCTAGCTCGTCATGGCGTCACGAGCGTATGGGGTATGTATCGGATGGATGCGGCTGGACAACAGAAGTGTTGCGTAACCGCACAAACGGTGGTTTGCCCGAAAGTAATGTGCAATGTCGAAGGGGCAGCACCTCGGACGGGGGGACAATGGCTCATGGATATCAGGCGCGTACGTGAGGAGACCCGCCAGGAGCACGAGGCCACGGAGCAGCTGATGCCGCTGGGCGGCGCCGATTTGACCCTGGAGTTGTACATAAGCGCACTGCAGGTGCTACTGGCGCTGATCAGCGGCTGGGAGCAATGGGCGGCCACCGCGGCGCCCGCTCGGCTGCGGCCCCTGCTGCGGGCGAGGCGGCGCAGCCACCTGATCGCGGACGATCTGCGCTTTTTTGCGGTCGCCCCGGCCGCGCCCGCAGGGTCGGCGGTGGACTGGCAGCAGGTGGTGATCGGCACGTCAGCCTTCGATCGGGACCCAATCGCCGCGGAGGCGAGTTTTCTTGGAGCGTTGTATGTGTTGGAGGGCTCAACGCTGGGCGGCCGGTTTATTGCACGCCACGTGGAGACCGTCCTCGGCCTGACGCCGGGGCAGGGTGATCGCTATTTTGCAGGGCATGGGGAGGCCACGGGAGCCCTTTGGCGCGAGGTGACGGCTGAAATCGCAGGCGTGCCGCCCGGGGGCGAAGAGGCCCTGCTCGTGGCGGCCCGGCGAACCTTTGCTGCCTTCGGCGACGCTCTGCGTGCCGGGCTGCCGACTGCGGTGCTCGGTGGATGACGCGAAGGCCGTACCTCGCATCGAAGCGTCTAGTGGAGATTGACGGCGCAGCGCACGGGACGTTAGGCAGCCCGGCAGAAGAACGGATCGTGGCCACCGAGGGGCGCTGCGAGGATGAGCCCATCCGTGTGCCGGGGGCGGTGCAGCAGCATGGGTTTCTGCTGGTGACCGATTCCGAGTTCCGGAGGGTTCTGATTGCCAGCGAGAACGCGGACCGGTTTCTGGGCTTGCCGCGGCGGCTGATCCTCGGTTCACAGCTCGATTCGTTGCTGGAGCGCGAGTTGCTCTCCAGTCTGCAGCTCCTGCGCATGGCCCCCAAGGCGCCGGACCGTGATGGCCAGGTGACCTTTCTTGGATCGTTCCGGCTGTCGGACGAGTACTTCAGCGTGGTGTCGCACTGGGTGGGCGACCAGCGCCTTCTGGAGTTTGAACTGCAGGACCGGCTGGTCGGTCCGGAGATGATGAACGGGGTCATCACCAACTTCGTTAGCACCCTGAGCCGGCTGTCGAACCAGCAGGAGCTCTGCGATGGATTGGCCAAGCAGGTCGCGAATCTAACCGGCTTTGACCGGGTGCTGCTGTATTGTTTCGACGCCAAAGGCCATGGCACCGTGCTTTCGGAGGTCAACAATGGCCGGCTACCCAGCTATCTCGATCTGCACTTTCCCGCTTCCGACATCCCGCAACAGGCGCGTGATTTATACGTCCTGAACACCGTGCGCATCATCCCGGACGCGGGGTACACCCCGTCGCCGCTGGTCGGGTTGGCCGGGCAGGATGCACGCTTCCTCGATCTCTCGCTGAGCGCACTGCGCAGTGTGTCGCCAACTCACCTGGAGTACATGCGCAACATGGGCACCCTGGCGTCGATGTCGGTTTCGCTGGTGACCGAGGGCCGGCTCTGGGGACTGATCAGCGCGCACCATGCCGAGCCGAAGATGGCGCCCTACCTGGTGCGAAGCGCCTGCGACATGCTCTCCAAGGTGGCGGGTACGCAGCTCGCCAGCTTTGAGACTGCGACACGGCTGCAGCAGACGGTCTACTTCCATGCGGTGCAGCGCGATCTGCTGACGGAACTCGCGGCGGAGAACAATTTTCTGGATGGCCTGACCCGGCAGCTACCGCAGTTGCTGAAGGTGACCAATGCGGCGGGTGCGGCCCTCGTGCTGGATGATCGTATCGAGAGCTGTGGGGATGTGCCGCGGCTGGGCGATCTGCAACATCTGCGCGAGTGGCTGAACGGCCAGAAGGACCTGGAACTCTGGAGCAGTGCGCAGCTCTCCGCCGATTTGCCCTGGGCGGAATCGCTCCGGGATCATGCGAGCGGGTTGCTGGTGGTGCGCATCTCGTCGGTGCAGCACCGCTACATTCTGTGGTTTCGGCCGGAGATTGTGAAGACGCTTCGTTGGGCCGGTCAGCCGGAGAAGATCGTCAAGGGCAACATGACGCTGCACCCGCGTCACTCGTTTGAGGAGTGGAAGGAGACGGTACGCGGACGCAGCAGACCCTGGCAGGATGTGGAGATCGACTCCGCCGCGGATTTCCGGTCCGCGCTAACCACGATCGGTCTGCGCCGTGCCGAGGAAGAGATTGAGCTCGGCGAGGCGCGCTTCATCCAGCTCACGCAGGCGCTGCCCGTGCGCGTCTTCACCGCAGATGATGCCGGGCGGCTGACCTATACCAACGAGCGGTGGCTGGACACCGGTCTCAGCGGGTCTGGGCGGTGGTTCGAAGAGGCTCTGCTAACCCCGGAAGATGCGGTACTGTGCGCAGAACTTTGGACCGATGCCGTAGCGCATAACAAGAGTTTTGAGGCGGAGATCCGGTTACGTACGCCGGATGGCGAGGACACGGTCGGCCCTGAGCGCTGGAACCTGGTGCGTGTTATTCCATTTCGTCGTGCGGGCGCCGAGCGGGCCGGATGGATCGGCTGCTTTATCGATATGACGGAAAGCAAGGAGCGCGAAACGGCGCTGCGCATGAACGAGAAGCTCGCGCTTACCGGCCGCATGACCAGCGTGATCGCCCACGAGATCAACAACCCGCTCGAAGCCATCACCAACCTGATGTACCTGCTGCGTTCGGAGATCGATCATGAAGGCCCGGCGGTGGGCTATATCGGCATGGTGGAAAGTGAACTGGAGCGCATTTCCGGCATCACCAAGCAGACCCTGCGCTGGAATCGTGAGAGCTCCGATACGCGTGAGAAGTTCACCGCCGGACCGATGGTGGATGACGTTCTGCGGCTCTTCGCCGGCAAGATTCGCAACCGGCAAATTACGGTGCGCACCGTAGGGGAGCGGGAAACGAGCTTCTGCGGCGTCATCGGCCAGTTACGGCAGGTGCTGGCGAACCTCGTTTCGAACGCGATCGATGCCTCCCCGGTCGGCGGGCATATCACCGTCGACATCCTGAGCGGTGGTCCAGAAGGACAGGAGATTGGCTTTGCCGTGCTGGACGATGGTCCCGGCATCCCCCTTGAGGTACAGCGCCGCATCTTTGAGCCCTTCTACTCCACCAAGGGCGACCTCGGAAACGGGCTTGGCCTGTACATCTCGCGTGAAATTGTGGAGCGTCACGGGGGCCACATCGGTGTGGTGTCGACGACGGGTCGCGGTGCGGCCATGCGGGTGGTGCTGCCGGCGCAGGGCCCTCCCCTGAGTGCCTAGCTTGAACGCCTAGCTGCTCTGCAACGTCTGGCTGCGCTGCAAAGCCCAACTGCGCTGCGACCAGGCTACGGCGCCACTGGGTTGTCGGTCGCCCCGGTCCAGTAGGAGGCGCGGTGTTTCACCACGGCATCGGGGTACTTTGCGACCTTGACGGTTACGCTGTGCAGCCCTGGCGCCATCGCCGCGGACCCAGGCGGGAAGTGTGGCTGAAAGCTGAGCTGGTAGCCGTTGTGTACGCGGTTGGCCAGCGTGTTCAGGCTGCGATCGAAGCCGTTCTCTGACGCGAAGTTGATGTACTCGCCGCCGGTCTCGTGGGCGAACTCCTTGGGTGCATTTTTGCGCAGCGCCTGCACCGCCATCAGGATCAGACCGACCACGCCGCCCTCCGCGCCATCGCTGTGCTTCATGTCTTCCATGATCTCTTCGCGCCCGGGCGAGAAGCTCACGGCATCGAGCACGGTATTGGAGCGGTTCAGCGTCGCGATGACCGCAGGCGCCTTTGCCAGGCTGCCATGGTCGCG
>CAXTFS010000102.1:0-10138 GCA_964243395.1 uncultured Acidobacteriaceae bacterium
AGCGCCGCACTGCTACAAGCGCCTCAATGAAGTGCTTGTGGCACAGGGCCATACTATCCGTGTGCTGCACACGCTTACCCCGGTGGGTGTAGCCATGGCCGGTGCTGATGAGTTCGATCCTTACAAGGATTGAGCTGAACAACCAGAAGACGTGAAAGAAAGGCTCGACGGCTAGTCGGGCCTTTCTCCATTCAGTCGCCATCACCCGTACCTCGGCGCCTCGTCTGCCGACGGCCCGTAGATCGCCGGCACGGGCAGATCCAACAGGCGCAGGTAGACGCCGAGCTGGGCGCGGTGGTGTAGCAGGTGATTGAACGTGTTGACCCGGTAGGCCGTGTAGCGGGAGCCGGCGAAGACGACGCGGCTGTTGAAGAGGAAGCGGAACTCCTCGGCGAACTGTGCGTCGGAGGCGGCTTCCAGCGCCGCCAGCGTGCGTGCCGCGTAGGCGTCGAAGTCGGCCAGGAGTTGCTGGCTGGACTGCATCATCAGCGGCGAACGGTGGTCGGTGCCGAAGTCGAACTCGGGGCGGGTGAGCGCCATCTCGATGAAGCTGACGAGGTCGGCGGTGTGGCCGGCGAGCGATGCCAAGGAGCGGGACCGCTCGTGCGATTTGAATGCGCCGCTGGCCTCCGGCACACGTTCGAGCACGACGCGCGTCCTAGCCAGTTCGGACGCGAGTTCCGGCAGAAGTAAGGCGCTGAGAGACGTAGGATTTGGCACGCACCGATCGTACGGCCAACCTCGGTTTAAGGGACCACGAAATCGATTGACTCCCTCGAACGGGAGCGACTAGTGTTTTCCCCGGGCGGACTGGCCCCTCCGGAGATGCGTATGCGTTGCACGCTGGCGAAGTTGGTTCTGTGGGGTAGCTGCTGCTCGCTGGCGTACGCGTGTTCCGCGCAAAGTGGACCAGCGCAGGCGGGCGCCGCGCCGGCCGTAGCGGACGGCCCGGTGGCCTCGGCGGACGGCAACAAGTTTCGCCTGAAGACGACTGTGCGGCGGGTGGTGGTGGACGTGGTCGTGACCGATGCCAAGGGCGAGCCGGTGCACGGCCTGACGGAGCATGATTTCACCATTGACGAAGACGGCCGGCAGCAGACCGTGCTCTCGTTTGAGGCTAATGGGTTCAAGGCGGGGATGGATTACCTGCCGCCCAAGCTGCCTGGGCAACCGCCGAATACCTTTGTGAACCTGCCCGCGACCCCGGAGAAGGGCCCGCTCTATGTTCTGCTGTACGACCTGGTGAACATGGACAATGACCAGACCATTCTGAACGCGAACCAGACCCAGGACCAGATTCGTGGGCGTCAGCAGCTGGTGAAGTTCATCCAAAGCAAGCCGGAGGGGGCCCGGTTTGCGATCTATGTGTGGTCCGATGGCCTGCACATGCTCCAGGGGTTCACGTCGGACAGAGCGCTGCTGTATGCGGCGATCGATCCACACAGCTCACGGCCGCACATCCCGGAGATCTTTCTGGGCGGCGAGAACTTTGGTCGCGGCGAGCCTCATGCCACGGTGGCGATCTTCCGGCAGCTGGCGGCTGATCTCGACGGGCTGCCGGGGCGCAAGAACCTGATCTGGTTCTCCGGCACGTTTCCGCTGACGTTCTCACCGGGCAAAGATGATGGCCCGCAGTATACCGACCAGCTCAAGCGGACCATCGACCTGCTGGCCAGCAACCAGATCGCGATTTATCCCATCGACGTGCGCGGCGTGGCGGTCGAGAACTGGCAGGGAACCAACGGCATCGAGAAGGACGGGGCGGTCCAGTCAGAGCGCTATGCAGGAGGCGCGGCGCCGCCGTCCGACAAGACCGGAGGCGCCATTGCGGGTGCTCCGAGTGCCGCGGAGAAGAGCTCGCACCGGGGTGGCGGATCGTCCCTCATTCCGGCCAGCTACTTCGCGCAGGATGAGATCGCGGAGCAGACAGGCGGGCACGCCTTCCACGGCAACAACGATCTCAGCGCCCTGCTGAACCAGGCGACCGAGGCCGGGGTCAGCTACTACACGCTGACCTACTCGCCGACCGACCTGAAGTATGACGGCCGGGCCCGCTCGATCCGTGTACGACTGCCGGAGAAGGGGTATCACGTCGACTACCGGCGCAGCTACTATGCGACAGACACGGCGGGTCCGCAGCAGGGGGCCACGCTGCGGGAGGTGTCCGCGAAGACCGCCGGGGCCGCAGAGCAGCGCAGCGATCCACTCGCGGTGTACCTGCGGCACGGCGCACCGGCGGCGCATGCGGTGGTCTTTGTAGCGCACGTGCATCCCATGGGCTCGCCGATCAAAGGCATTCCCGAGTCGCTGCCGGAGCCGGGGCAGGAAGCCGCGGCGTTGTCGCCGGCGCACAAGCGGGCCGCAAAGACGCCTGTGCTGCTGCAGAAGTTTGCGATCGATTACACCGTGATGGCGCACCTGTCGTCGTCGTCGGCTCCCGGTGCCGTTCACCTGGAGTTTGCCGCGGCTGCCTATGATGCGGACGGCAAGGTGTTAAGCGCAACGGCCAACTCGGCGATGGAGACAGGCGTGACCGCAACAGGACAACCCGCGAAGGCCTACCGGGCGCAGGAGCTCGTCGATGTACCAGTGGCGGCGACGTCGCTTCGCTTCGCTGTGCAGGACGTGGACGATGGCCGCATCGGTGCGATGGAGATCAAGCTGCCCCTGGCCGGCGAGCCGTCCGCTGCGGCCGGGAGCAAGCCCTGATCCTCCTGCGGTAAAAGACGGGCGCGTTACTTCTTTGCGGGCGCGCGCTACTTCGTGGGTGCGCTGCGTGGCCGCGACCACGATGCCGTTGAAGCGTGCGTAGGCCACCAGCTGCCCCATGTGCTCGTTGTCGTGCACCAGGATGCGCAGATACATGCCCTCGACGGGAACGACCTTGCCCTCAACGTTGACCTTGCGCTCAAGATCGCCGGGTTTCAAGCCCGCGCGTGCCCGTTGCGTCTCTGCTCCAGAGCACGGCCTGCAAGCGCCTGTGCAATCCAAGTTGACCTGCCTTCAGCGACCGAGCACTCACATGGTGGGTTGAGGCAGCGCAGGCAGGGCCGCCGCCATCCCATGCCGTAGGATCGGCGACGGCATTCGGAACGGTACGAAGCGAGGTGTGGATCCGTCGCCCGAGGTGTCTTTTTCCATGACCAAGACTGGCTTTGCTGACTGGCTGCTGGCGGACATTCGTCTGCCCAAGGGTGTACACAGCGAACCGGAGGCCGTGCACCCGTGGTGGCGGGTGATGTGCCTTACGGGAGTTGATTACTTTTCGACCCTGGGCTACCAGCCGGGGATTGCCTTTCTCGCAGCGGGTGTCCTGTCGCCGGTGGCCACGCTGGTGCTGGTGCTGGTCACGCTGTTTGCGGCGCTGCCGCTCTACCGGCGCGTGGCGGGCGCCAGCCCCAACGGCCAGGGCAGCATTGCGATGCTCGAAAAGCTGTTCCCCGACTGGGGCGGCAAGGTGTTTGTGCTGGTGCTGCTGGGTTTCGCATCGACCGACTTCATCATTACGATGACCCTTTCGGCAGCAGATGCCGCCGCACACTTCGTGCACAACCCGTATGCCCCGCGCTGGCTCAGTGGTCAGGAGCTCGTCACGCTGCTTTTGCTGGTGGGCCTGAGCGCGATCTTTCTCAAGGGGTTCAAGGAAGCCATTGGCATCGCGGTGGTGCTGGTCGGCGCCTACCTGCTGCTGAATGCTGTAGTTACGGCCAAGGCCATCGTGGTGGTATTGCATCGTCCCGAGCTGCTGCCCCGCTGGCGCGATGCCCTGTTTGCCCAGCACAGCAACTGGCTAGCGATGCTGGGATTGTCGCTGTTGCTGTTTCCCAAGCTGGCGCTGGGGCTTTCGGGGTTTGAGACCGGCGTTGCCGTGATGCCGCTGATCTCCGGCGCTGCGCTGCAGGATCGCATCCGCAATACACGCAAGCTGCTGAACACCGCAGCGCTCATCATGAGCGTGTTCCTCATGGCCACCAGCATAGTGACGACGTTGCTGATTCCACCGGCAGCCTTCGCCGAGGGTGGCCCGGCCAACGGGCGCGCCATGGCGTACCTGGCCCACATGTACTTCGGGAACGGGTTCGGTTCGCTGTATGACCTCAGCACGATCCTGATCCTGGCGTTTGCGGGTGCCTCGGCGATGGCGGGGCTGCTCAACCTGATTCCGCGCTACCTGCCCCGGCTGGGCATGGCGCCGGAGTGGGCGCAGGCCTCACGCCCGCTGGTGCTGGTCTTTATGGGCGTGGCGTTCATCGTGACGTTCGCGTTCCATGCGGATGTGGACGCGCAGGGCGGAGCGTATGCCACCGGTGTTCTGGTGCTGATCACTTCGGCCGCCACCGCCGTCACCATCTCCCTGTGGAAGACCAAGATGCGCTGGGCGTATCTGCTGGTCACCGCGATCTTCGTGTACACAACGTTGCTGAACATTTGGGAGCGGCCCGAGGGCCTGAAGATTTCGTCGTATTTCATCCTGGCCATCGTCAGCGTGTCGTTGATCTCGCGGGCGATGCGGTCGACCGAACTCCGTGTCACCGACGTCACGCTGTCTGACGAGGCTGCAAAGCTCATCAATGCCATGCACGGGCAGACCGTGCGGCTGGTCGCTCGCAGGCCGCAGCAGGAGAAAGCTGCCGATCTGGATCGCGTAGATGCCCTGGTGCGCAACCGATTCGGCCTGACGCACGAGGAGCCCATCTACTTCCTGGAGATGGAGCGGACCGATGCCTCCGAGTTCGATCAGTGTCTCTGCATGGAGGCGCGCACGTTGGGCCAGCACACGGTCCTGTTTGCGAAGAGTTCTGCGGTCGCGAACTCCATTGCAGCCTTCCTGATCTACCTGGAGAAGAACACCGGCTGTGTTCCGCACGCCTACTTCAAGTGGAAGGACGGGAATCCTGTGACCAATGTCTTCCGGTTCATTTTTCTGGGCGAGGGCGACGCGGCTCCGGTGACCCACGAAGTCCTGCGGCGTGCAATCCCCGAAGTCGCGCGCCGGCCCATCATTCATGTGAGTTAGGCGGAAGGGAGGCGCCTTCCTTGCGACCATTTGGTCTCGGCCGACGTATGTAAAGATGGCACCGCCAGCGATGTCAGAGCTTTCGGGCCCGAATGCTGTTCTGTGAGTACGCTTTCCCGACCGGGTGTTCCCATGCGCGCCTTCTGCTCCCCAGTACGCCGTTGCCTTCTCCTCTTTGCCCTTCTGCCCGTAACCGCCCTGGCACAACAGCCGGAAAGCCCGTCCGCGGCACCGGCTGCCCAAAGCTCACAAACGCCTGCCGCGACGCCCGCTCAGGGCTCGCAAACGCCAGGAACACCGCCCGCACAGACATCCCCTGCCATCGCGCCCAACGGCCAGGCCGCAGCGGCACCGAATGCCGGGAACACGATCCGCACCAATGCGCGGCTGGTCATTCTGGATGCCGTGGTCGTGGATAAGAAGGGGAACGCCGTCCCTGGGCTCACGCGCGACCAGTTTGCGATCAAAGAGGATGGCACGGACCAGACCCTGCTCAACTTTGTCGGGCCGGGCAAGTATTCTCCGCCGCCCGACGCGACGATCGACTCGACGGCCGACCTGGATCGCCTCGCGCCGCGTGCGCCGGTAAACATCATCCTGCTGGACGAGTTCAACACGCTGTTTGAAGACATGGCGTTTGCCCGCTACTCATTGAAGAAGTGGCTCGGCACGCAGCCTGATAAGCTCGACACGCCAACGATGCTGGTGGCCGTCAGCCTGGAGAAGTTCCAGGTGCTGCACGATTACACGCAGAACAAGGACGAGATCCTCTCCGCACTGGATCATCACTTCGCCGCTTACCCCTGGCAGGCGCATAACTTCTCGTGGGTTGCGGAACGCTACGCTACGGCCTTTTTCACTCTGCGGCGTGTGGCGGAAGCGACGACCGGCCATCCCGGTCACAAGAACATGATCTGGATTGGCCGCGGTCTTCCCAACGTGGATGGATCCCGTTTCAGCAGTGTCGATCATGACCACATCCACAATGCGATGCAGCAGACCATTAACGAGCTTCGCGATGCGCGGGTGACGCTGTACACGATCGATCCAGCCGGTGTCGAGGTGGATACGAGCCGCTACGGTGAGGATGCAGCCCTCTTCAGCCCGTTCGGCGGCCAGCCCAACTTCCAAAACCTGGCCCGTGAGACCGGCGGCCGTAATCTGTATGGCCGCAACGATGTCGATGCCGAGATCGGCACCTCCATTCGCGATGGCGCGAGCTTCTACACCCTGACGTATCGCCCTACCGATCCCACACGGGATGTGAACCACTTCCGCAAGATCAATGTCGTTGTGGCTGGGCAGCCGGATCTGAAGGTCGTGACGCGGCAGGGCTACTTCGACTCGCGCGCACCGGCCCGCTTAACAGCAGACAACCAGGTGAGCAACAAGCTTGCCTCGGAGATCGTGGGGGCGGAGACCAGCACCATGGTCTATGACGCGGTTCCCCTGACTCTCGCCATTTCGGAGACCCCGGGCAAATACATTTTGCACATCGACGGTCGCGGCCTGTACTGGAGCGCAGCCACGGACACGGATCCACGCCTGAGCAAGATCATCCTGACGGTGACCACCTTCGACAAAAAGAACAAGCTGTTGAAGTCCGATGCGCACGCTTACACCATCAAGGCGCCGACCACCGTTGTACCTACCGGTCCGCTGGATCGCTCGGTGGCGCTGGAGTACCAGATCCCGCCGGATGCGAAGGCCACCCGCGCGCGCTTTGTCGTGCGCGTCAATGCGACGGGCCGCATGGGAACGGCGGACGCCGATCTAACGCAGCCTCCGCCGCAGAAGGCTGCTGCGCCAGGTACCTCCTCGCCGACACCGTAGGCGCGGCACCTGAGGAGCCGCACGCTACACTCCCAGACATGGAGATCCACGCACCCGAAAGCCCAGTCAACAGCCTCAAGGACTTCCTGGTACACATCAGCATCGTCACCGTCGGCATCCTCATCGCGCTTGGCCTCGAAGGCCTCCGCGAGGCGGCGCATAACCGGCATCTTGTGCGCGAGACGCGGGAGAATGTCCACACCGAGATGGGCTACACGCTGCAGCATGCGGACGAGGAGTGCAAGCGAGTCACAGCGTACGGCGACACACTGAAGGCACTCGTCGCAACGCTGCCGTCCCTTTCACAACATCATCCGGAGCATGTGCTCGCACGCCTGAACACCGACAGCAATCCCGGCTATTTTCTTGAGGCGAACTCCTATGACGTGGCGCTTTCGACCGGCGTGTTCGCCCATTTAGGCACACCGGAGATCTCCGCGTACGCGTACGCCGCCCACGCCGTGAAGGATTACACCGCTCTGCAAACGCAGGGGCGCACTGCCGAGGAGGGAGCCAAGGCCTATTTAATGGCGCACCCAAACCCGTCGCCGGCCGAGCTCGGTCCCGAGGTCGAGAGGCTGATGCTGTTTGCGAGGTCGGAGGAAAATCTTGCCTTTGTCTGTCCGCAAATGCACGAAGACGTCGCGCGCGCCGTGCGGGCCAGCGCGCCTTAGCTTTACTGCGCTGGCGTTGCGGCGGCTGGCTTGATTGCTTCCCCTGCGACAGGCTCGCCACGCAGAAACGCGCCGATGTTGTCGTTGAGGAACTTGAGGTCGCCTGGTCCTGCCCCGGCCCCGGCCGGGTGCCCCCACAACGACGGGATTGGCTTCAGCACGACATGCGGGATGAACTGCGACTCGTAGCGGGCGTCGCCGACGGGGAAGTACAGATCCGTCTCCGACGGCATGTACAGCACCGGCACCTTGATCGACGCGAGCGCCTTCTTCGTGTCTCCACCGAAGCCTGGCGTTGTGCCCACATCGTGCTTTTCCCAGGTGCGCATCTGCAGGATCAGGTTGTTCGCATCTGCGCCCGGAATGAAGCCGTCACGAAACTGCGCGATGGTGCTCTCGAGCGTGGCCTTCGGATCGTCGGTCTTCCACAGCTCATCGCGCCACCACTGCTGCGAGTACAGCCAACCGGCCCACACCATCCCAAATGCCGAGATGCCGCGTTTCGGCTGCGTCGTGTAGTCGCCACCCTTGAAATCCGCATCGGCGGTGATGGCGGCGATCTGGCCCTCGTTGCGCACGATGCCGTGCGGCCAAGTGCGCGCCGTGCCGCTGGTGGCGACGATGCGGTCCATGTAGTCCGGATAGCTCACGGCCCACTGAAACGCCTGCTGCGCGCCCATGGAAAAGCCCACAACCGCGCGCAGATGCTTCACGCCCAGATCTTCGGTAAGCAGGCGGTGCACGGCTTCCACGTTGTCACGAATGGTCATGACGGGGAAGCGCGGCCCGTGGAAAGGCTCCGGCGTGTTGCTCGGCGAAGACGAACTGCCGTTGCCAAACAGCTCGGTCGTTACGAGAAACAGCTTGGAAGGATCGAGCGATTTCGGGTTGGCTCCCGTTGGCGGCCCGATCAGCCACTCATAGCCGCGATACCTTGCCATGTAGTGCGAAGGCAGCAGCACGACATTGTCCCGGGCGGCGTCGAGCTTGCCATAGGTGCCGTAGATCACGTGCAGCTCCGGGATCACCGCGCCGCTCTCAGTCTTGAAGTTGTGCAGCACGAAGTCATGCCGTGTGGAGGGTGGAGCTGCCGGCTCCTGCGCTTCACCCATGCCGATCCCCAGCGCCAACGCACACACCGCCGCTCCGACTCGCCATAAGTTGGTCAAGTACCCTCCACCTGTCCTGCATTCGTTGTTGATGCTCTAGCGTACCCCACCCAGCAGCTGGACCAGCCGGCGAAAACCCGCCTGACGCGCCGCGGAGTTCTCCGCACTGGCGTCCGGTGCCTCGCCGGCACGCATAAAGCCATGCCCGGCGCCGTCGTACACGACCGGCTCAAAGGTCTTGCCTGCGGCCTTCATGTCGACCTTGGTCGCATCGAGCGTGGAGGTGATACGCGCATCGTTACCGGCGTAGAAGCCGTATACGGGCACGTTGATGTTTCGCATGAGATCCGTCGCGGGCGGCGGACCGTAGAAGACAAACGCCGCGCTGAGGTCATGCCGGTGCGTGGCAAAGAGGAACGTCTTGCCACCGCCCCAGCAGAAGCCCACCACCGATAGTTTGCCGCTGGCCGCGGGCAGGTGCCTGCCGTAGTCGGCTGCTGCATCCAGGTCGCCGAGCACCTGCGGATCGGGGAGGGAACTCACCGCCTTCACCACGGCGCCCTGGTCCGGGAACGCGGCGGTGCCGCCGGGCGTTGCGGGCACGTACGCGGCGCCGGCCCCGGTCTGGGGCATGTTCATATGGGCGTGGTCAGGACCCATGGCCGCTGCGCCGTCCGGGGTTGCGGAAGCGGCAGGGTTCGGCCCAAAACCGCTCAGCAGGTCCGGTTCCACGACGATGTAGCCCGCGCCAGCGACTTCGTCGGCCATCTCGCGCGCCCAGTCGCTGAGACCGAAGATCTCGGGGATCATCACCACAACGGGCGCCTTGCCTCTGGTCTCTGGATAGACCACCCAGGCTTGCAGGTTGCGGCCGCCCGCCTCGGGAATGGTCACATACTCGCCGTGACGTGGACTCTTCGCGAGGTTATCTTTCGCCCATCCCTGCGCCTGCGCACGGGGTAGCGAACACAACAAACACAGCGCGGCCAACGCCAGGGGAAAGGCTTGTTTCTCTGCATCCCGACTCATGGCCGCAAGTCTACTACGCGCCTTGTCCACAGATGCGGTCGATCACCGACAGCCCGGCGAGGCAAACGGCATCGCGCTCCCTAGACCAGGCCGGGTGTGTAGCCGGACTGCTTGGCGGCGAACTCACTGATGAACGGTAGCTTCAGGAAACCGCCCTGGGATGCCTTTACGATGCACAATACCCAGGCCACCAGCATCACGATTGAGCCAAACAGAAGCACGAGCCAGCCAAGGATCGGGATGACTCCGATGATGCTGAGACACACCCACGTCACCGCCAGGCCGAGGCACTGGAACGCGTGGAACTTGACGAAGGGCCGCGTGTTGTATGGTGCAAGGACGAGAAAGATGATCGCCGGAATGATCGTGATGTAAGCGAGTGCGCCTGCCGCGGTGTCGCTCAGACCGCTGTCGGTCAGGGCCGGCGCGGGTGGGGTGTAGGGAGCCTGGGCATACGCATTCGGGGGTGGGTAGTT